>NC_019907.1:1072500-1372500 GCF_000325745.1 Liberibacter crescens BT-1
GAGTCCCACCTATAAGCCTAGACAAGGATTTTGTTCGCAGATGGGTTTTTGAAAAATGTAACCCATATAAAGAACAGATCCCTACCATTCCAAGCAAGCTCATTCATCAAACATCTGATATTTATATAAATGTACACGAAAGAATAACTGGTTTAAAGTTTTCTTTTGATAATGACGACACACCTCTCCTTAGCCGAATACGAAAAAACCTTTCGTACTACTTTTAAAAATCAAGCCTTGAATTATCACTTTATTAACCGCAATCGATACTTTTAATTATAGGTATTGCAATACATAATTTAAACACTTTATAGAAGATTATAACATATAAATATAGTTGTAATTTTTTAGGAAAAATGATGCTAAAACGCTGCTTAGTTGTTATTATTCTTTCAACAAATTTTTTCTTTATAACTAGCTGTTCTAATAAAAAACAAGAAGAAATACCAGAAAAAGAACAAAAATTAGGAGTAATTTCCTTAAAAAAAGAAACTTACCCTATAAAAGTTATCCTTGTTGGAAGAGCAGATTCTTATAAAACAGCTGAAATTCGCCCACAAATATCAGGGAAAATTAAAAAAATTCTTTTCAAAGAAGGAAGCAATGTAAAAAAAGATGATATACTTTATCTAATAGAAGATGACCTATATTATACAACCCTGCTACAAGCAAAAGCAAATCTAGAAAAAGCAACCGCAAGCATTCCAAACGCAAAAGCAAATCTAGAACGATACAAATTACTTTCAGGTACAGCAGCAACACAAATGGCATATGAACAACATCAAATGGAACTGTCGCAAGCATACGCCAACGTTGAAGCAGAAAAAGCAGCTGTTCAAATAGCACAATTTAATCTTGATCATACAAAAATTACCGCTCCTTTTGATGGAGTTACTACCTTTTCCAATTATAGTGTAGGCAACATTGTCACAGCAAATCAAGGTTCTGCATTAACAACAATAAGACAAATCAATCCAATATACGTCAAGCTATCTCAATCCAGTGTTGAAGAGCTCTTATTAAGAGATAAAAACAATAAAAATCCTAGTAATATTAAAAAAAGTAATATTGCAATAAAACTTTTTCTTGAAGGAGATGTTCCTTATCAATTTCCTGGGGAACTAGATATGTCTGATATAGTTATTCAAGAAACAACAAGCACTTCTTATATTCGTGCTTCATTTCCAAACCCTGAACATATTGTTCTTCCTGGAATGTATGTACGAGCAGAAGTACAAGTCAGTACTGAGGAAGGGTTCAAAATTCCGCAGCTTGCTGCTAGCCATGATCTTCAAGGAAACCTTACAGCATTTTTTATTTCTAATAACACAGGAAAAGTTGAAGAGAAACACTTCAAAAATAGCATTGCTTTAGACAATTTTTGGATAGTTAATGAAAATATTCAAAATGGAGATCGTTTGATTGTTGATGGATTACAAACCATAGCTACTGGACAAAAAGTTAAACCCATAGAAGTTTTTATAAATGCACAAGGATTGATAACAGATAAAAAAACAACTTCTTCTACAAACTGATCCATCTCAGAGAGATACGTTATGGCACATTTTTTTATCAACCGTCCAGTTTTTGCTTGGGTGATAGCAATTATCATAACTCTCAGTGGAGTTTATTTAACTTTTTACGTCCCAGTTTCAGAATATCCTGATATTGCACCTATAAAGATAATGATCTCTGCTCAATATAATGGTGCTAGCGCAGAAACAGTAGAGAAATCGGTAACCAAAATCATTGAGGATTCGCTTGATAATCTTGAGCACCTCATATACATGGAGTCCTCTTCAACTGCTAATAAAGCTACAGTTACATTGACTTTTGACAATTCAACAAATCCCAATACAGCACAGGTAGAAGTACAAAATAAAATACAGCTAATAGAATCAAAACTTCCTGAAACTGTACGAACTGAAGGTGTTACTGTAACTCGATCATCATCGTCAATACTCTTAGTAGCTGCATTAGTTTCTACGAATAACAAATACTCTACAGCAGAATTAGGGAATATTGTTAAGACTACCATCAAAGATCCAATCAAGCGTTTATCTGGTATAGGAGATGTTTCAATCTTTGGATCTGGCTATGCCATGCGTATCTGGCTTGATCCGTTTAAACTTAAAAAATATAACTTGACTCCTTTAGATGTAATTACAGCTATTAAAAATCAAAACACACAAGTTTCAGTTGGGTCTTTAGGAGGACAGCCAACAACGAAAGAACAACAAATAACTGTTACTATTGTAGCACAAAGTCAATTGACACAAATTTCAGATTTTGAATCAATCATTCTTAAAACAAATACAGACGGTAGCTTTGTAAAACTAGCTAATGTTGCAAGAATTGAAATAGGACAAGAAACTTACGGAAACAATTCCTTTTATAACGGACGCCCTGCTTCTGGTTTTGCAGTAAATCTTGCTAGTGGTGCCAATGCCGTAAGCACTGCTAATAATGTACTTTCCACCCTCTCCTCTCTCGCGAAAAGTCTTCCAGAAGGAACAAAAGTTGAAATACCTTATGATACAACACCTTTTATACGATCTTCAATAAAGAACACATTAGAAACCCTTATTGAAGCAATTGTGTTAGTCTTTGTAATCATGTTAATATTCTTACAAAACATAAGAGCAACAATTATACCAACAATTACAATCCCTGTAGTATTGATGGGAACATTAGCAACTTTATCAATAGCAGGATATTCTATAAATTTATTGACTATGTTTGCAATGGTATTAGCTATTGGTTTATTAGTAGACGATGCTATTGTAGTTGTAGAAAATGTTGAACGCGTTATGCGAGAAGAAAATCTATCTCCTAAAGAAGCAACCAAAAAATCAATGTCTGAAATTACAAATGCAATCATTGGTATCGCACTTGTTTTAAGTGCTGTTTTTCTTCCTATGGGGTTTTTAAGTGGATCTATAGGTATTATTTATCGCCAATTTTCTATAACTCTTATTTCTTCTATGTTGCTATCAGCCATAGTTGCACTTGTACTCACTCCAGCATTATGTGCCAGTATTCTTAAACCTGCAAACGAGGTATCTGAAAATAAATTTTTTCATCTTTTTAATAAAATTTTTGAAAAAATTAATCTGAAATATATATCATTTGTAAGTAATACCTTTAAACACCCTCTAAAGATGATAGTTGTTTTTATGATAATATGTGTCATGTGTTTATGGATATTTAAACGTATCCCTTCTTCTTTTATACCTCAAGAAGACAAAGGATCGTTAATGACTATAATTCAAACCCCTGAAAATGCCACTGCATACCGTACTGAAAATATACTGAAAAAAGTACAAGAATATTACATAAACTTGCCAGATGTAAATTCTGTTTTTGGGGTACTTGGTTTTTCTTTTGCTGGTAGTAAACAAAACCATGCTATGTTATTTAATAAATTAAAAGATTGTTTTACATGTAGATTAACTGCACAATTAATTGCCCAACATGCTATGCAGTATTTTTCAAGTATACGTGATGCTAAAATTTTTGCTGTATTGCCACCAGAGATAAATGGCTTAGGGAATTCTGGCGGTTTTTCTATGTACCTTGTAGATAATAAAAATCAAGGACAGGAAGCTCTCATACAAACTGCAAAAACTCTCATACAAACTGCCAGTAAAACTGGAAAAGTGATGTCACTGCGTCTACAAAATGGCGAAGCTGAATCACAAATGAAAATTATCCTTGATCAAGAAAAAATAGGAGCTATGAATGTAAATATTGCAGATGTTAACTCAATGCTTACAACTATCTTTTCTGGAACTTATGTTAATGACTTTACTTATAATAACAATAGACAGCCTGTTATTGTGCAAGCTGATTCTTCATGGCGTATGCAACCGAATCAACTTGGGTTTTGGTGGGTAAGAAATACCAACAAAGAAATGGTACCCTTCTCATCTTTCTCTAAAATAAAATGGATTAAAGGATTTGCAAAATTATCACGTTTTAATGGAACAACGGCTATTAAAATAGATGGCTCTGCTGCTAACGGTGTTTCTAACGGTACTGCAATGAATGAAATAGAAAATATAGTTTCTAGCATTCCTGGTGGATATTCAATTGAATGGGAAGGTATTTCATATCAGGAGAAGTTGTCGGGTTCACAGTCCTTATTCTTATATATGTTATCAATATTGGTTGTCTTTTTATGTCTAGCTGCTCTTTATGAGAGTTGGTCTATACCATTTTCAGTTCTCTTGGCAATTCCCATAAGCATATTTGGTGCGCTTGGAGCAGCTATGATTACTAATCAATCCAATGATATATATTTCAAAGTTAGCCTCTTGATCACAATAGGCTTAGCAGCTAAGAACGCTATTCTGATTGTAGAATTTGCCAAGGAGCGCACCAATAAAGGAATGAATGTAATTGCCGCAACTTTAGAAGCCTCAAAATTACGTTTAAGACCCATAATAATGACTTCAATGGCTTTTATTTTTGGTACTTTACCTTTAACATTAGCAACTGGAGCAAGCTCAGCAGCTCAACATTCTGTAGGAATTGGTGTTATTGGGGGTATTATACTATCAACTTTTGTTGGAATATTATTTGTCCCTTACTTTTTTGTATTCATCAATCAAATCTCTAATTTGATAAAAAGTTTGATAAAAAGAATATAGAATAGTAAAGATTAAATAAAATAATTATGAAACGACAGTTTCTGATTTTTAATGGAAATTTTATAATGGTTATTCAGTTTTTCCTTACTCTATCTATACTTACGGTTATCCTTTCAAGTTGTACTGTTGGCCCTAATCATAAAGTTCCTGAAATAACATTACCAGAGAAATTCTCTGAAGGAGAAATCAGAAGTTTAGGGAACATTTCAACATTACCATGGTGGACAGCTTTTAATGATGACCACATTAATCAATTAGTTAAAGTCGTTTTAAACCAAAATCTTACATTGCTCCAAGCAATGGAGCGTATAACTGCTGCAAAAGAAAGCGTTACAGCTTCAGAATCTGGTTCTTTTCCTACATTAGTCACTTCATCATCAAACACATTATCTAATTCGACCGGTGAGAATAATAAGTTAATAAGGAATACTGCTAGCGCTGGTTTTAATGTTTCTTGGCTTATTGATCTTTTTGGACAATATCGCCGTGCAAAAGAAAGTTCATTAGCAAATCTTGATGCTACATATGCTTCCGCAGATGTTGTAAGACTTTCTATAATTTCTAATTTGCTATCTTCATATATAGATGCACGTTATTATCAAGAACGATTATCAATAGCTTATGAAAATCTAGCATCCCGTAAACAAACGCTAGAATTAACTCGTTTTAAACTTAATGCAGGAGCGGCTTCAAAATTAGATGTTGTTCAAGCAGAAGCTCTAGTAAATACAACTTTATCAGCTATACCTGATCTTGAGAAAAATTTTCGAATTTCTGTGAATAACATAGCACTTTTGATTGCTCAACCTTCAGATAAAATTTTAGCTTATATGAAAAAGAAACGCCAACAACCTATTGCTTTCATAAAAACTAATGTTGGCATTCCTGCAGATCTCATCCGTAATCGTCCAGATATACGCCAAGCTGAACGCAAACTTGCTTCTTATGTAGCAAAAATAGGAGTTGCTCAATCTCAGCTCTATCCATCACTTTCATTAAATGGCTCTATATTTTTTTCAAATATAAGCACTCGTCAAGCAAGTAGTGATTTGAGCCCCTGGTCTCTCGGTCCAAGTATTAAATTACCAATTTTTGATGGTAGATATCTTCAATCAAATTTAAAAATTGCCGAATCTGCTGCAAGAGAACAATATCTTGTTTGGAAAACCACAGTCTTAAACGCAATTAAAGAAGTTGAAGATACTTTAGTATCTGTACATCGAGATAGAAAAACATTGTCAGCTCGACGTGCACAAGTTAATTCTTATAAAGAAGCATTATCACTATCAACCGCAAGCTATCGTGATGGAATTGCTTCATTGCTTGATGTCCTTGACGCACAACGCTCTGTTGCTTCAGCTCAAGTTGATTTTTCTACATCTGCACAACAATTGGCAAAGGATTATGTAAATCTTAATATTGCAATAGGAGGAGGATATTCTTTTACCTATAATAGAAAAAATACATCAAATCATTAATAAAAAACTTATTTTAGAGATTTTATGAATACTATTCTCTAGGATAATTAATATATAACACTCTTTTTAAAGACAAACACATTGGAAATATATACATATAATTAAAGCTTTCTTAGAAAATCTGTTAAATAACAAGTTTCCTAAACAACTTTCTTTTAATGGTTCTATTTATATTGTGAGTTATTTAAATCTTTTCTAAATTAATTGTACTGCATTCAATTCTCTAGAATAAATTCTCTTTACATATAGAGATGAAAGTTAAATATGAAAAAAAAAATTGAGAAGCCACTTAAACTAATATCCTCTCTTCCTCGTGGCTTCGTTGATCATAACCCTAATGAAGTGCGTATGATGACAAAAATGATGAATATTATTCGTGATGTCTATGAACGTTATGGATTTGATCCTATTGAAACACCTCTTTTAGAATATTCTGATGCCTTAGGACAGTTTTTATGTGATGATGATAGACCTAATAAAGCTGTTTTTTCACTTCAAGATGAAGATAATCAATGGATGAGTCTACGCTATGATCTTACGGCACCTTTAGCACGTCATGTTGCAGAAAATTTTCAGGAGATACAATTTCCCTATCGTACATATCGTTTTGGTCATGTTTTCCGTAATGAAAAACCAGGTCCTGGACGGTTTCGTCAATTTATGCAATGTGATGCAGATAATATTGGTGCAACAGGAGAACAAACAGACGCAGAAATGTGTATGATGATGGCTGATACACTGGAAGCGGTTGGAATAAGACGTGGTGATTATAAAATTGTTATTAATAACCGAAAAATACTTGATGGGATTCTAGAAAAAATTGGACTTTCTCATCTTGAAAAATCTGAAAAAAAGTTAACTGTTCTCCGTGCAATTGATAAGTTAGATAAATTTGGGCTGCAAGGTGTTAAGTTATTGCTTGCAGAAGGGCGAGTTGACGAATCTGGTGACTTTACTAAAGGAGCGAATTTAACATCAAAGCAAATAGATACACTTATGTTATTTATTTCTATTACAGATTATAAACAATCTATGAATGATCTCGAAAAACTTGTTAATGGAACAGCTACAGGAGAGCAAGGTCTTATTGAATTAAATATTATTAATGATTTTATGATACGAGCAGGTTATAACTCTGATCGTATTAAAATATCTCCTTCAGTAGTTAGAGGCCTTGAATACTATACTAGCACTGTATACGAGGCACAGCTGCAATTTCCTGTTACAAATACAAAAAATGAAGAAATTGTATTTGGTTCTGTTGGTGGCGGTGGACGTTATGATGGACTTATCTCTCGTTTTAGAGAACAAAACATCCCAGCAATTGGTTTTTCTATAGGACTTTCTCGATTGATTTCTGCTTTGAAAAATATCAATACATTAAAAATAAAACCCAAATATGGTCCTGTGTTGGTTACTGTAATGGATTACGATATGGATAGCCTTGGAAAATACCAAGAATACACACAAATTTTACGTACAGCAGGTATACCTACTGAAATGTTTCAAGGAAATTCTAAAAAATTAGGCAACCAATTGAAATATGCTGATCGACGCAACTCCCCGGTTGCAATTATTCAAGGTAAAGATGAACGTAATAAAGGCGTATTACAAATAAAAGATCTTATTAGAGGGAAAAAACTTGCACAAGAAATTGATAATAATTTAGCTTGGCGGGAAGCACGCGTAGCACAAACTATCGTGAATGAATGTGAACTCGTTTTAAAGGTAAAGGAAATACTTAACATACATTCAAAAGAATAACAGATTAAATATGCCTATCATTGATTTTCAAAATTTTATCTTTGACATTATAGATGAATTTTCAATGCGTCAGGCATTAAATATTAATTTTCCTATTATCCAGCCTGCAGATCCTTTTCTTGATACATGTGGTGAAGAACTGCGTCGTCGTATTTTTTTAATCGAAAATGAAAAAGGCGAAAATCTATGTTTAAGACCTGAATTTACTATTCCAGTTTGTCTTCACCACATCAAAGTTTCTCCTGATACTCCACAACGCTATTGGTATTTAGGAAAAGTTTTTCGTCAACAACAAGAAGATACTACTGAATTTTATCAAGCTGGTATTGAAGATCTCGGATATAAAGATATTAAAACCGCAGACTCACGTAACCTTAATGATGCTATCGCTATTCTTTCTAGAATTTTACCTAATTTTCCAATTAAAATGATTATAGGTGATCAGAAAATCTTTACAGAAGTACTGCAATCATTAGGCCTACCATTAACTTGGCAAAAGAGATTTATTAATGCTTTCGGGAACAAAGAACGAATTTCATCTCTATTAGAAATTTTATCCAAACCACAATATCAGAAGAACATTGATAAAAAAATCACTTCTTGGTTATTGAATGATGATGATGATGCCTTAATCTCTTATATTCAGGAGAGAATGCATTTTACTAGTTATTCTAATAACACTAGTCGCTCACCGAGAGAGATAGCAAAAAGATTAAAAGAAAAATATATTCTTTCACAGACATGTCTTAAATCTGAAACTATTCAAACTTTAGAAAAATTTTTATCAATACACCTGCCTCTTAAAGAAGCATCCTCTGCTCTTCAAAAATTTTCCACAAAAAATAAATTAAATTTAGAAACAGGAATTTCTATGTTAAATGAACGCACTACTATGTTAAAAAATACTGACATTGATCTCCGTAATGTATTTTATTGTGCTTCTTTTGGTCATCGAACAGTTAACTATTATACATCTCTTATTTTTGAAATAACTACAAAAGCAGATAATATTATTCTAGCTAACGGCGGTCGTTTTGACCAATTATTAACTATTTTAGGTGCAAAAACACATATACCGGGAGTAGGATTTTCTCTGCAACTAGATAAAATTGAACAAATCAAGAAAAATCAATGACTCTCACGATTGCATTACCTTCAAAAGGCCGCATGAAAGAAAATGCACAAGCTATTTTTCAACGTGCTGGATTCCAAATAGAAACTGTTAATTCTGATCGCTCTTACAATGCTCGTATAGACGGTTATCAAGATATCAAAATTATTTTCTTATCTTCTATGGAAATTGCTCGTAATCTCGCTACAGGTTTTATAGATTTTGGTATAACAGGAGAAGATCTAATTCGTGAAAAACTTCCTAATGCTGATTTATGTGTAGAGTTTTGTGCACGTCTGGGATTTGGACAAGCAACCTTAGTAGTTGCTGTTCCGGAAATATGGTTAGATGTAGATACTATGGCTGATCTTGTAGATGTTGCAGAAGATTTCTATTTTCGAAATCATCGTCGAATTACAATTGCTACAAAATATTGGAACCTTACACAAAAATTCTTTTCAGAAAATTATGGTATGCAATTGTATAGAATCATAGAAAGCTTTGGAGCAACTGAAGGAGCTCCAGCAGCAGGTATAGCTGATATTATTGTAGATATAACCTCAACAGATTCAACATTAAAAGCAAATAATCTTAAGAGATTATCTGATGGTATTATCCTTAATTCTGAAGCATGTTTAGTACGTGTACGTAAAACTAATCACGAAAATGATAAAAGGATCCATGAAATTATAAATGCCATCTGCTCTTTGGTATAAAAATAAAAGCGTCGTTATTATAAAGCAAAAAATCTTAATAATACAAATTTTTAATTATGAAACATTAGACTGAAGATATTTAATTTTAAAAGTATGATTTACATTGCTTCTGTATAGATTATGAATTTAAACGAATAGAAATAGAATGAGCATGCGCTTCAAGCCCCTCTTCTCTTGCTAAGGTCATGGCTACATTTCCTAATGCATTCAAATGATCAGAATTTAGTTCTACAATTGGAATACGTTTCATAAATTCCAAGACATTTAACCCTGATGAAAACCGAGCAGAACCTGCTGTAGGCAATATATGATTAGAACCTGCTATGTAATCTCCTATAACTTGAGGTGTATAGCGACCTATAAATACAGCACCAGCATTCAAAATATATGGCAGTAATTCATTGGGCTCTTTTACAGCTATCTGTAGATGTTCTGGTGCAATACGATTAACAAAATAGGGAGCATTTCTTATATCTTTTATTAAAATTACTGCTCCGAAATTATTCCAACTAGCGGCAGCTATTTTACGACGTTCTAGACCTGACATTTGTTGTTCAAGAGAGCCTTTTACGGCACCGGCCAGTGAATGATTGTCAGTGATAAAAATAGCTTGTGCATTACAATCATGCTCTGCCTGTGATAGTAAATCAGCAGCAATCCAATTCGGATTATTATCCTGATCAGCAATAATCAAAATTTCTGATGGACCAGCAATCATATCAATACCAACGCTTCCAAAAACTTGGCGCTTCGCTTCTGCTACATAAATATTACCTGGTCCAGTAATTTTAACAACAGGCTTTATAGTTTCTGTTCCATATGCTAAAGCAGCAATCGCCTGTGCTCCTCCAATTCGATAAATTTCATTTATCCCAGTAATATGTGCGGCTGCCAATACAGAAGAATTAATAATTCCACAAGCTGCAGGAACTACCATCACAATACGCTTAACCCCAGCTATTTTAGCAGGAATTACATTCATTAGAACCGAACTAGGATAAGTTGCTACTCCTCCAGGAACATATATTCCAACAGATTCTATAGCTCGCCAAAAACAACCAAGCTTGACCCCTATTTCATCTTGGTAAAGATCATCTTTAGGAATTTGATTGACATGATAGTTTTCTATCCTCTGTGCTGCTAATTTCAGCGCCTCCAAAACTTTGAAGTCTACGCTATCCATAGCCTGATAGATTTCTTCTTTTGTGACTCGCATCGGTAATTTAGAAAAATCTGCAGAATCAAACTTGAATGAATACTCAGCTAATGCAATATCACCACGTATACGTACATCATGTATTATAGAGCGAACGAGATTATCAATATTTGCAGATTCTTGATGTTTCTTAGCAAGAAAAGTAGAAAATTGTTCTTCAAAATTTTCTGCTTCTTCATCAAGAAAAACTGCCATTTACTGCTACCCTCTTCAAAAAACATACCATATTATTTAAAATGAAAAATTCTTCTTAAGATATTCTATCTCTTAAACATTACAAAGCCAGAATTCCTTATAGGCAAATTAACCTGTTAGAAAGAACTATTCAACAATACGCTCTACTAAAGCACCACATCCTCTAAGTTTCTCCTCTAGTCTCTCAAAACCACGATCAAGGTGATATACACGAGAAATATTGCTTTCACCCTGAGCGGCCAAAGCAGCAATAACTAATGAAACAGAGGCTCGTAAATCCGTTGCCATTATTGGAGCAGCTCGAAGTTTTTCTACACCCTCAACCTTAGCAGTTTGACCGGAAAGTGAGATCTTTGCACCGAGTCTTACTAACTCCTGAACATGCATAAAACGATTCTCGAAAATAGTTTCAGTAACATATGAAATCCCAGATGAACAAGACATTATTGCCATAAACTGAGCTTGTAAATCTGTTGGAAATCCAGGAAAGGGAGCTGTAACAATATCAACAGCTTTTAGTTTATTGCTCTTATCCCTTCTTACACGAATCCCATGATCAAGAACTGTTATATCCACACCAGTTTGACGCAATGTTTCTATTACTGTTTCCAAAAGTAAAGCATTAGTATTTTGTAATACAACATCACCACCTGAAACAGCTACAGCCATCGCATAAGTCCCAGTTTCTATCCTATCAGGAAGAACTTTATGCCGTGCACCAGAAAGACTAGATACACCTTTGATTGTAATCACATCAGAACCCGCTCCAGAAATCTTAGCTCCCATAACATTAAGACACTTAGCAAGATCTATTACCTCTGGCTCACGTGCTGCATTCTTAATGACTGTATCTCCATGTGCCAAACTAGCAGCCATTATCATAACCTGTGTAGCACCAACAGAAACTTTAGGAAACGTATAACTTGTTCCAACAAGTCCATCTTTAGGAGCACGTGCATTGATATAACCACCATCAATTTCCATAGTAGCCCCTAAAGCTGTCAGGGAATCAATAAATAAATCAATAGGGCGTATACCAATTGCACACCCACCTGGAAGGGATACCCGTGCATGCCCTTGACGCGCTAACAAAGGTCCAATTACCCAAAAACTGGCTCGCATTTTAGAAACCAAATCATAAACAGCCGTGGTATCAACAATCGTTCGACAAGTAAAATGAATTGTACGTGAATGTTTATCTTTTTGCTTTTCACGTTTTCCATTAACAGATATATCGACTCCATGATTTCCTAAAATACGCATAAGAAGCTCAACATCAGCTAAGTGAGGTACGTTCTCTAACGTTAATGTATCACTGGTTAACAACGATGATATCATTAATGGTAATGCAGCATTCTTTGCTCCAGAAATCTGAATTGTTCCATTAAGCTGGTTACCACCTATAACCCTTATACAATCCATGCTATTTATATAATGCCTTTCTTTAAAAGATTATCCTCTACATTTTAATTGTTCGTTCCAACAATTATTCTTTATCTTGTATATTATAAGTTTTATTTACATCTGCTGCACGTGCTCTTAATTGCTCTTTACGACGAATAAGATTTTTTCGCAACATGCTTGCTAGTCGTTCTTTGCGATCCTTGTGAGCATTTATATGCTTTCTTTTAACACAGGGAAAAGTGTCTTTTTCTTTTTGTTTATCATCAACATCATGAATATCCATACATCTCCCTACCAATTCTTGACAAATTTAAAACGTTTCATACAAGGTTTATCTATGATACTATAGTATATATAACAATATAATTTCTAGCTCCAGACGGGTTATGACCGCTTTCAGATCAGCGTCATTTTACAATCTCCATTTTATAATACGCTGATAAAGATTTTTAAAATTCTACAGAAACTTGTAATGAGATCAAATATAAGGACAAGCGACAAACCTATACATATTGCATCTAAAAGTTCAAGATTTTGTTACATATTGTTTAACAAAAACTATGATATACAACGAGAATACAGACCTTCTAGCCAGAAAAATAAAGACCATAATAAATGTAGACATTGTACTATTCTTTCTTCATATTAATCCGGTAACTATAAAACGTTCTGCCATTTGAATACTTACAATGTTTGGATGCTCTAAAATGGATATAACCGAAGTTTACACTCAGGAATTCAGATCAGAGATCTCTTGCTTATCAGGCTAAACAACCTTCAGAGGGAGTTGAGTTAAAACAAGAAGACAGAAATTATTCAATAAAATCAATAGGAAGATTTTAGTTGTATCTTATCCTAATCCATTGATTATGTTATACCTTTATCATATAGTAAAGGGAAACTTACTCATTGCTCTTATACAAAAGCTATGGAAATCATATAGTTTAATAGCAAGCAATTAATGCTGCAGTAGCTCAGTGGTAGAGCACTCCCTTGGTAAGGGAGAGGTCGAGAGTTCAATCCTCTTCTGCAGCACCAGGTGTCTATGTCACAATGAAAAAACTATTATAATAAAGAGCCCTAAAGCTTAAGAAAATCACTTATAGAATGAAATCAGTTTAATATAGGCCATTTTAAAAATCTATTTATGTGCCACCGTATCAGATACGCTATTTTGCACTAAGTTATTATGACGATTACGCCAGTCTCCAAGAAAAAGTAAAATTGGCGCAGCTATAAAAATAGATGAAATAGCAGCTACACAAATTCCAAAAACCATAGGAATTGAAAAACTCGAGACAGCACTACCACCCCATATAGCCATTGGTAACATAGCCAAAAAAGCTGTTGCTGAAGTATAAATACTACGCCCTAAAGTTTCATTTATAGACTTATCAATTATTTCTCTCAAAGATAGATTTTTATAAAAACGCATATTCTCGCGCATGCGATCATAAACTACAACTTTATCATTCACTGAATATCCAATAAGAGTTAAAACAGCAGCAATAGCTGTCAAGTTAAATTCAATTCCAGTTAAAGAAAAAAACCCTAAAGTTTTCGTAATATCTAATATGAGAGTTATTATAGCACCTATCGCAAAGTGAAATTCAAATCTAATCCAGATATATACCATCATTGCAATCGCAGAAAGAACAACTGAAATAATTCCGGAATTTACTAACTCGTTTGAAACTTTTGGTCCAACTATTTCTACTCGTTGAACATGTGCTAAAGGATCAATTTCCATTAACTTCACTTTAATTAATTTTACTGTGTCTGACTGAGCATCATTATTTCCAGGCTGATGCTCTACACGAAGAAGGAAATGCTTATCATCCTCAAAAGCTTGCAAACCAACTTTGCCTATTTTTAATGAATCAAGCCCTGACCGAAAGGTAGATAAATCCAGAGACTTCTCAGTAGAAACTTCCATTTGAATACCACCACGGAAATCAACACCATAATTTAATCCAGATGTAAAAAAAAGGATTATTGAAAAAATAGAAATAACAGAAGAAATACCAATTCCTATAAAACGAGCTTTCATAAATTGAATATTCATATTTTCAGGAACAAAGTTACGAACAAAAAGAGGTTTTATATTAATAATCTTCATCTTTGTATATCGTACAATAGCAATCATCATGACACGAACAACAGAAACAGCTGTAAACATAGAGATTATGATAGCAAGAGCCATGGTAACAGAAAAACCACGTACTGGCCCACTACCATAAAAAAACAGAATCACAGTTGCTATAAGCGCGGTAACATTAGAATCAACAATCGTTGAATACGCATGAGAAAAACCAAAATCAATAGAAGCAAAAGCACTGCGGCCTTTCTTAACCTCTTCCCGAATACGCTCATTAATTAAAACATTTGCATCCACAGCAAGCCCAATACCGAGAACAATACCAGCAATACCTGGAAGGGTTAGAGTAGCACCCATCAATGTTAAACACGCAAAGGTCAGAATAACATTAATAAATAAAGCAACATTAGCAAGAAGACCCCAACTTCCGTAGAGAATGACTATAAATAATACAATGAGAACAAAACCTATACAACCAGTATATACACCTTTACGTATAGCATCCGCTCCAAGATCAGCTCCGACACTACGCTCTTCTATTACTGTTAATTTAGCAGGTAAAGCACCAGCACGTAACATAGCAGCTAACGTACTGGCACTTTCTACTGTAAAATTGCCAGATATTTGTGCCCTACCATTTGGAATAGCTTGATTAATAACTGGTGCTGTTAATATCTTGTTATCCATAACTACAGCAAATGGACGACCTATATTATCACGAGTTATCTCAGCAAAACGGTTTGCTCCAATTGAATCAAACATGATATCAATAACAGGTTTATGCGTTTGCGGATCAAAACTAGCAGATGCACTGCTTAATCGTTCACCAGAAATTTCAATACGATCTTCAATGGCATAGCTCTGCCCATTATCATCTTTTAATAAACTAACACCAAAAGGAAGAGGCTTCTGATCAGGAAGACTTTTTGATACCATATGAAAACTCATCTTAGCAGTGGTACCTAAAAGCTTACGTAAACGTGATGGATCTTGTTCTCCAGGGAGTTGTACAAGTATACGATTTAATCCTAAACGCTGTATCGTTGGCTCAGCGACACCAATTTGATCAATACGTTGACGGATAATCTCTATACTCTGTTCTACAGCAGATTTAACTTTATTTGATATGCTAGACTGACTGAAACTAACAGTTATAATTTTTTCACTGGTTTCCTCAATTTTTAAACTATCTTTGGGAGATGAAATCACATCAAAATCAATAGGTTGAGAAAAAGACTTTAATTGCTCAAAGACTTCCTGACGATTATCAGGATTTTGGAGCACAACAATAATCTTCTTATCTGATTGAGAAACTGAAACAGTAGGTATATTTTTCTTTTTTAAGATAAAACGTATTTCATTTAAAAGTGTTTGAAGCTGTTCATGTATCAAGTCTGCTTCATCTACTTCAAGCACAAGATACGATCCTCCACTTAAATCCAATCCTAAAGAAATACGCTTCTTTGGCATAAAGAAAGGCATTTGGTTCACCACTGATAGAGGAAGTATATTTGGTAAAGCAATTAATATGCCAATGAATATAATACTTATATAAAAACCAACGAGCCAAGGAGATGTCCGCATCTATTTAGATTCCATAAAACGCTTGAATATAATAGCTTGTAAGAAGTACTACCAAAAAATGCAAGTAACACAATAATGGAATATCTCTATATATAAAAATCTTTCCTCTTTTATGAAAAGACTTCACAAGAATTACAATAACTACAAATACATACTTTTTATATCAGAAAGTATATTATTTAATACCAGAAAAATTCTCTTTTTGAGATTTTAAAAATAAAAATACATTCCTCATTTTTTGTTTGTTGTGGTTTCTTTCTTATCATGAGCTTCATGTGATTGGTCATAAGTTATATTCTCATGATGCACTTGATTTAATCTATCAAGCATTCCAGCAGCAATTTCTCGTGCGCCTATAACAACAGTATCTGCTCCATACTGAATAAGATGCTCAGTCTCAGCTTCTGAATGAGCAAGAGCAATAATAAGAATTGACGGATTAACTTTACGTGCTTCTTCTGTAATATGGGCTGCCTCGAATGCATTAGGGATGCATAGTACAAGCGAACGCGCCCCGGAAAGGTTTGACATTGCAATCACTTGATCTATAGTGCCATTCCCGTAAATAGCTTCAATTCCAAAAGCGCGCACTTCATCAATTCTCTTTTCTGAATCCTCTATAACAAGAAATGGAATTCCTGTTGCTTTAAGATTTTGAGCAATAATGCTACCAACACGACCATAGCCAATTAAAACTGCATGATTATTAAGCAAAGTTTGCTGACTAACTGATTCTTCTATCTCTACATTCTCTTTATAATTCTCTTGTGGTACAATTTTCATTGAATCTTCTGTAACAGCTTTATCAACAATAAGTTTTTTCCCTATTATCTCTTGTTTTCCTAAGAATTTCATGAAACGCACTTCCAGCATAGGACGAATACATTCACATATAAAAAACACAAGAGGATTAAGGATAATAGATATAATAGCTCCTGCAAGAACGAGGTCACGAGCTTGTTCTTGCAATAAACCCAGTTCTACCCCTAAACCGACTAGAATAAAAGAAAATTCACCTATCTGTGCCAAGCTTGCTGCAATAGTAAGGGCAGTGAGAACCGGTCTACGAAAAGCTATAACAATAAAAAAAGCTACTAGAGACTTTCCAAAGACAATAATCAATACCGTCATGAGTAATAAAAATGGACTTGTAATAAGAATATTTGGATCAAATAACATCCCAACTGAAACAAAGAAAAGAACAGCAAAAGCATCTCGCAAAGGAAGACTTTCCTGTGCAGCACTATGACTGAGTTCACTCTCTGCCAAAATCATCCCAGCAAAAAAAGCCCCTAATGCCAAAGATACTCCAAATAATTTTGAAGCTCCGTAAGCAACACCAAGCGCTATAGCTAAGACACCAAGACGAAATAACTCTCGTGAACCACTATACACAATCATGTGAAGTATCCAAGGAATTACGCGTCGTCCACAGATCAGCATAACGCCAACAAATGCAGCAACTTTTAACAAAGTAATGATAACGAGACCAAGAACTCCTAAATTAAATCCCGAGAGATTACTAATCATTGATACTACTGGATCAGCTGATAAAAAAACTTTTGATTTCATTCCTGCGGCAGGAATGAGAACAAGTGCCAAAACCATTGCAAGATCTTCAACAATTAACCAACCAACAGCTATTTTCCCACGTTCAGTTTCAAGAATCCGACGTTCTTGAAGTGCTTTCAAAAGAACAACTGTCGATGCAACAGAAAGTGCTAAACCGAAAACAAAACTACCTCCCGTAGACCATCCCAGAATCTCACCCATTCCCCAACCAAGTAATGTAGCTAAGGCTATCTGTACAATTGCTCCAGGTAAAGCAATACCACGAACGGATAGAAGATCTTTCAAAGAAAAGTGTAAACCAACCCCAAACATTAGAAGAATAACACCAATCTCTGCCAGCTCAGGCACTAAAGATTGATTAGCAACAAATCCAGGTGTATGAGGACCGACAAGAATACCTGCAACCAAATAACCGACAAGCGTTGGTAAGCGACAGCGATTTGCTATATAGCCTAATAAAAAGGCAAACACGAATCCCCAAATTATAGTTGTAATGAGTGGAGTCTCGTGTAACATTAAAAAGCTCCATCAAGCGTATTAAAATTCAATACAAACTGTAAAGGTAGTTTGCGATCTAGATGAATATAAACCGTCAAAGTAAAAAGCTATACTTATATATACACAATTTTATACTCCTTTTATCACTTTAAGGAATTAAATGGCTTCAATAAGAAAAAATATTACATAAATATAATAAAGGTTTAATATAAATACAAAAGAGTAAAACAAGGTTTAATATTTTATTAGATTAATTGATTATAAGATGTTCCTTAAAAACATGATTAACGTCTTTCAGAATCAAGCCTTTTTATCGTATTTTTTTTAAAAAATCATTCACCCTTATTATGAGCAAATAACATTTTAAAGGCAAATAAATAATAAGAGCTCAAATTATAATCCTCTAATTAAAGAAATAAACAATATACGTGTAGTAAAGAATATATCGACTAAAGATTTAAAAAATGCTTTTTAAATATTGTCCATAAAGATTATTTCCATAGTTTTCACAAAGTTTAACAAAATCATTCATACTTATAAAACCTTGACGATAAGCAACTTCTTCAGGATATCCAATATGAATATTATGATTTTCTTCCAAATTCCGAATAAACACGGTGGCATCTGCCAATGATGCTGGCGTACCAGTATCAATCCATTTGGAAGTTCCATCAAGAATTTCAACAAAAATAGATTGATTTTTCAGGTAACAACAGTTTATGTCTGTTATTTCAAGCTCCCCACGTATTGAAGGTTTAAGCTGACGTGCGATTTCAACAACCTCCTTATCGTAGAAATAAAACCCTGTCACAGCAAGATTTGTTTTTGGACAATCAGGTTTTTCTTCTATTATAATGGCTTTACCAGAAGCATCCAATTCAACAACCCCGTAGCGCTCTGGATCAGGAACGGAACAAGCTATCACTGTAGCTCCTTCTTCTCGTGATAAAGCTTTTTGGAATATATACTGAAGTTTATCTCCATAAAAGATATTATCTCCCAGGATGAGAGCAGAAGGTGAATCACCGATAAAATCTGCACCTAAAATATATGCTTGCGCCAATCCTCCCGGTAGAGGTTGTTCTACATATGAAAGATTGATACCCCATTGTTTTCCAGAGCCAAGCAGCTGTTTGAAAGCAGGTAAATCACGTGGTGTAGAAATAATTAATATCTCATGGATCCCTGCTTCCATTAGAGTAGTCAGTGGATAATAAATCATTGGTTTATTATATACAGGTAACATCTGCTTTGATACTACGGATGTCATTGGATTGAGGCGTGAACCATTTCCTCCAGCAAGAATTATACCTTTCATATATCACCTTTTTGTGTATACAAATCATTTGCTATAAATTTTTATCTCAGTTTAACAAAGTAAAAACTTCACGTAATTCGTCTTTCCAGAGAGAGTGTCGTACATCATGAATTTTTTCTAGCTTATGAAAATCGAGACAGGAGTATTTTGGACGCTGAACTGCCGCAGTATAATCTTTTGTAGAAATATGCCGAACTTTTGAAACAGGACCACCACGTTCTCCAGAAAAAGTAAAAATTTGTTCAGCAAATTGTGCCCAACTGATAGGGCCACCACGTGCTGTTATATTAAATATGCCACGCAGTGTTTTATCTTCAGGATACATGATTAAATTACGAGCAATTTTGAAAATGGAATCAGCAATGTGTAAAGCAGAAGTTGGCGTTCCAAATTGATCAGAAACCACATTAATTTCACTTTGTGTCTCAGCTAATTTTAACATAGTAAGCAAAAAATTGGAGTTAAAGGGAGAGTAAATCCACCCTGTACGCAAAATAACATAATTATCCGTATGAGAAATAACCATTTCTTCGCCTGCAAGCTTACTCTTTCCGTAGACATTAAGCGGTCTCGGTGTAGTATTTTCATCTATAGGAGAAACTTGTGAACCATCGAATACATAATCAGTAGATAAATATATACAGGGAACATTAATATGCGCAGCTGCAGAGGCAATATAACCGGCTCCATATGCATTTATTGCAAAAACAGTTTCTGGCTCACTTTCTGCTTTCTCAACAGATGTATAAGCGGCTGGATTGACAACAATATCAGGTTTGATTTTTAAAAAAAACTCTCTAAAATCTTTATGGGTTTGAAGATCAAATTCTGGACGACCTATTTGAATTATTTCAGCTTTTTTTTGAATATTAAGCATAAGAGAAGAGGTTACTTGACCCTTATGCCCAATGACAAGAAGCCTCATTCAAAAGATCCTTTCTCTGATTTACATTCCAATATTTTTTCAGAATATATTGGAAGCCACCACCAAGAATTTTCAACATACCAATGTATTGTTTTTTCTAAACCATTATCAAAAGTTTCTTGCGCAAACCAACCTAATTCTTTCTGCAATTTCGAGGAATCAACTGCATAACGATAGTCATGTCCTGGACGATCCTTTACAAATTTAATCAAATCAGCATGCGGATAGGATGTTGGTATTATAACATCTAACAGTCTACAAATAGAAACAATAACATCAAGATTATTCCTCTCCTCTTTGAAGCCCCCAACATTATATCGTTCCCCTACACAGCCCAAAGTAAGTATTTTATATAATGCCTGAACATGATCATCAACATATAGCCAATTACGTATATTTTTACCATCTCCATAAACAGGAATATCAAGACCCTTTATGGCATTAAGAATTGTTAGAGGAATAAGCTTTTCAGGGAATTGATAGGGACCATAATTATTAGAACAGTTAGAGAGAAGTACCGGCAACCCATATGTTCTCCCCCAGGCAAGGACTAAATGATCAGCTGCTGCCTTAGAAGCAGAATAAGGAGATGATGGATTATAAACTGTTGTCTCCTGGCATAAACCTTTATCAAAGGAACCATAGACCTCATCTGTTGAAATGTGCAAAAAGCGAAACTTCTGCTTTGCTTCTCCCACAAGAGATAACCACCATGACCTGGCCTCCTCTAACAAAACAAAAGTCCCCAGAATATTCGTGGAAATAAATTCTTGTGATACAATGATTGAACGATCTACATGACTCTCTGCTGCAAGATGTATGATCGCATCAGGCTGAAATTCTTTGAAAACAGATTGAATACAATCCCGGTTACAAATATCTTCTTGAAGGAATGAAAAAAGACTATTATTTGAAACATCCCTTAAAGAAGAAAAATTTCCAGCATACGTTAATTTATCAATGACAAGAACATGAGCTTTCACTTCAGAAACAAAATATCGACATACCGCTGAACCAATGAAACCTGCACCGCCCGTTATAATTACTCGCATGATAAACCTCAATTAAAATTGAGGGGCAGCAATGGAATACCGTTATACTCAAAAGAGCTATTTAACTCTTTCAAACCAGGTAAAATTTTGTCTTTATCAGAAATTTTTATAGACATACCTTCCAAAAGTGGCCACTTTATTCCTATATCCGGATCTTTCCAAAATAATCCGGTATCATGATCTGCAGAATAAAAATTCGTTACTTTATAAACAACCTCAGTTTTAGGCTCTAAGGTTATAAAACCATGTGCAAAACCGACAGGAATATAAAGTTGCAAATTCGTATCAGGAGAAAGTTCTATTCCGACCCAACAACCCCAGGTCGGAGAAACCCTTCGTATATCAACAGCAACATCAAATATCCGACCTGCGATACAACGAACAAGTTTTGCCTGTGCATATGGAGGTTTCTGAAAATGGAGACCTCGTACAGTCCCTGCGCACAAGGAGAAGGAATGATTATCCTGAACAAAAACATCACTCAAACAAATGCTTTCCAGGTGTCTATAATTATAAGTTTCTGAAAACCAGCCTCGATGGTCTTTAAATCTTTTATATTCAACTACTCTAACAGAATTCATATGAGCGCTCTCTATCCAATAAAATAGTCAATACATACCCTTTTATAAGGTTCCAGAGATTTTTAATCTTTAAAATAAATCTTTTAAAAAAGAATTTTATAATAATTTATTTGTTTATAGATCAAATACAAAATGAAAATTTATATATGTATACATTTATAATATTAAAATTATAAATATTTATCAAAAAACGGTCACTAATTATAGACTCTAACCTAAACCTGTATTACAGGTATCTTACTGCCGCATATACAAAAACTCATGAATAATGTCAAATTTGTCTCTTGTAGATCTTTATAAAATCCATGGTGGAAAGATATCTGATAAATGACAATCTTATATTACAAGATATGATTGTATATTTAAGCTTTATCGAGGAAAAAATATCACAATGTTAGAGATTGGAGTGCAAAATGGGGGATCTCTAGAAATATGGGCAAGGTTTTTTTGAAAAGCACAGTGCATATAGGGTGTGATATTAATCTAGAATGTAAAGGTCTGAAGTATATTGATCGACGTATAAAAATTATTGCTGGTGATTGTAACATTGAAGATTTACATTGCAGTTATTTAAAAGATTACAAAGGAAGTTTAACTGATAAAAGTTCTTCCATGAATTTTCTAAAATCTCTTTCTGATATAATAAATCATGATCATTGGAATGCAAATTACAGCCGTGCCGAGTTTATTAATAAAAATTTTTTAAAAGATACCGACTTAGTTATAAAAGAACAAACCTTAGCACAGATTAATTCTATTAGTTTTTCTAATTCTTTATACATAATTGAAAAAAAGCCGCAGACGAAAAATTACTCGGTTACCCAATAATTACTGGGCTAAAAGAGCATATCAAAAATTCTGCACCTAAAAACCATAATAATTGGAAAAACGAATCAAAATGCAATCTATTAGAAAATATTTCAAAAATATAAAATATACTCTTCAGAAAAATCTTTTAAGATTAAATACAAAATCTAAAAATTATAAAAACTGGGTATATAATTTTGATAATTTTAATGGAGATTGTCGTCTTAAAATAGAGAAAATAATTTCTAGCTGGCAAAAAATGCCGTTAATTTCTATCATTATGCCTGTATATCAAGCTAAGGAAAACTGGTTAAAGGATTCTATAGGTTCAATACAATCTCAAGTTTATTCTAACTGGGAGCTATGTGTTGCTGACGATAATTCTGGCAATAATAATATAAAGCTACTTCTTGAAAAGTATGCAAGAAATGATAAACGAATTAAGGTTGTCTTTCGTAAAGAAAATGGCGGAATATCGGATGCTTCCAATACAGCAGCACAACTTGCAACAGGTGAATGGTTAGCATTCTTAGATCAAGACGATCTTTTGCATCCAACAGCTCTTTTTTATGTCATTTCTGCTATTATGGCACATCCAAACGCAGGAATAATTTATTCTGATGAAGATAAAATCTCAGGAAACGGATATAAGCGATATTCTCCATATTTTAAATCTGACTTTAATGTTCATCTCTTTTATTCACACAATATGATCTGTCACTTAGGTGTTTACAAAGCAGATATTTTTAAAGAACTTAATGGATTGCGTAAAGCCTACGACGGTTCACAAGATTATGATTTGGCACTGAGATTTCTAGAAAAACTCGACCCTAAACAAATTGTACATATCCCAATAATACTATATCATTGGCGTAGCCATTGTAACAGCACAGCAAAAAATATTGATAGCAAGCCCTATGCAAGAAATGCAGCATTACGTGCTCTGGGAGATCACTTTATTCGTAAAGGTATTCAGGCAAAAGTAGAAATATATGATCATGGATATCGAGTTCGGTATGAACTTCCTAAGAAACCACCACTTGTAAGCTTAATTGTACTAAATAACAATAATTTACCTATTTTAAAAAAATTCTTAGAAAGTATTTTTACAAAAACATGCTACCCTAATTATGAATTATTTATTGTGGATAATAATTCAGATGACTTAGAAACTCTCTCATATATTAACAAAGTTGCACAAACACACAAAAATGTTCATCTGTTACACGATCATACCTATCCTTTCAATTATTCAATGCTTAATAATAATGCTGTAAAACATATAAAGGGTGAATATATCTGTTTTCTTAATAATCACATCGATGTTATTACTCCTGAATGGTTATCAGAAATGGTGAGCATAGCTATACAGCCAAAAGTTGGTGCTGTTGGTGCATGTTTATGGCATGATGATGATACATTACAACATGCGGGTATAATCCTTGGGTTGGGTGGTATAGCTGGACATAAGCATGCAGGGTTACCTAAACAGAAGCCATCTTATCTTCGATTAACGAATTTAATACATTCAGTAAGCGCTGTAACAGGAGCCTGTATGGTTGTTAGCAAGAAAGTCTATGAAGCTGTAGGCGGTTTCGACGAAGAAAACCTAAAAGTTGCTTTTAATGATGTAGATTTTTGTATTAAGGTAATGGAAAAAGGTTATCACAATGTGTGGACACCTTATGCCGAACTGTATAATTATGGGTCACAAACACGTGGTTACGCAAATACACCAGAAAAAATAGCTAAATTTAATGCTGAATGTCAATATATGAAAAAACGTTGGGGTCATATCCTAACTAAGGATCCAAATTATAACCCTAACTTATCACTAGAAAGCGCTGATTACTCATTAGCATGGCCTCCCCGCATAGAATTTATATAAAATCAAAGAGCACCTACTTTTATTATTTTAAAAGAAGTTGAGCATTATATAATTTGCGATATAAACCACTTCCTCTCTCAAGGAGAAATTCCTGAACTCCTTCTTCAACTACTTTGCCATCTTCAATAACAACGATATGGTCAGCTTGAGTAACTGTTGACATTCGATGCGCAATAACTATAGTCGTCTTTCCTTTAGTTAATCTAGCAATAGCTTGACGGACTAAAGCTTCTGAATTTGAATCAAGAGCACTTGTTGCTTCATCAAGGATAAGAATACGACTGTCGCGTAACATAGCACGGGCAATACATATACGTTGTTTTTGTCCACCAGAAATATTTGCTCCATTCTCTCCTATATCAGTATTATATCCTTGGGGTAAATCCATAATAAAATCATGGGCATTAGCAGATTTTGCTGCCTCTACAACTTCTTCTTCTGAAGCCGTTGGACAACCCAACATAATATTATGCCTTACTGTTCCAGAAAATAAAAACATATCTTGCCCAACATAGGAAATATGTGAGCGCAAGGAATCAAAAGTTACATTCCGTATATCTACTCCATCAATTTCAATGAAACCAGAATCAGGATCATAAAGTCTCATTAATAAATTGATAATAGTTGACTTTCCACCTCCTGAAGGACCGACTAAGGCCGTCATCTTTCCTGAATCAAAACATAAATTTATATTTGATAGGATTGGATAGTCCTTTGTATAGGAAAAGTTGACACCATGAAAAACAATCTTTCCAGCTCCATTTGGTAGCTTTATCGCTTCAGGGCTTTCTTTCAAATGAATCGGAAAATCAAGAAGCTCAAACATAAATCGCACACCAATCATACCTGTCTCAAGGGTAATACGTGTACGGGCAATACGTTTTGCTGGCTCATACGCAAGTAACAAAGCAGTAATAAAGGACATAAGTTCGCCAGGAGTATTACCTTTTTCTATAACAAGAATACCTGATAAAACAATAACTCCAGCAATTACAAATCCCGAAATGGTTTCCATTATTGGACTAGTAGCCGCTTCTATTAAAGCTATGCTATTAGCACGCTCTTCTACAGATTGAATTGCATTTTGCATACGTTCACGCATAATATTTTCTAATGAGAATGCCTTGATAACACGAATACCTATGATAGTATCCTGAAGATTTTGAATAATCTGTCCAAGAGCTACTAAACCTATTTGCGTAATATCACGTACCCGTTTTAATAATAAACGAATTCCTAAAATACATAACGGGCCTATAATAAGTGAAGATATCGATAATATTGGCTGTTGAATAAACATTACCACAATCAATCCAATGAGAGAAAAAAGATCTCGAACAAATGATGTGATCACGGTATCAATAACATTACGAACTGTTTGAGTAACATGTGTAAACCTCATTTGTAACTCAGAAGAACGATTGCTGTTATAAAAAGTCATATCATGTTGTAATAAACGATCATATATTTTGCGTTGCTGTTCAGCGATTATAGAATTACCAGCGCGACTGAGGTAGTAACTTTGTAAAAAAGAAGCGACCCCCTTGACAAGGAATATACATGCTACCATACTAGAGATGGTAAAGATCTTTACTATGTTGCGTGAAACAATCATCTCATTTACAACATCACGCATTATCCAAGCACTAAGAGCTGTTGTGGTAGACACAATTATCATAGAAGCGATTGATATAGAGTACCATTTCATATGTTTACGGAAATTTTCCTTAAACAATCGAAACCAAATTTTTTTATCCACTGAAGATAATATATTTCGCAACACAGAAAAACCATCCTTTAAGGAATAAAGTTACAAAAAATAACTTAAAAGATAAAGAAAATGTTTAATAAATTAACAATATTTCTGTTTATGCTAGAAACCTTTGTAATCCAATACTATTCTGAATCTGGAATGTATACAAGATATATTATAAAATAATCCAACGCGTATTATGATACTGAATTTATTATAATCTATTCAAGATTAATTTTTATAATTATAGATTTGGCTTGATTAACAAGTTTTTTAATTAATCATAGATTAATAGACAATATTTAAGAAATATTGTTGCAAAGTAGCGTTGAATATTGCCTCTTCCCTTTATAAAATATAATCTTATGATGTGGCCTATTATATATCACCTGAAACCAAAGCCTGAATTACCAGGTCTTTCTGTATATAGTTTTCGTATAAAAAATTTCCAGGATACCTTTACTATTTATTTGCCTCTGGAAAAATTTTCAAAAGGCTATTTGCTTTTTACATCAAGTCTCAGTCAAAAAGACTTTGTAAGTGAAGAGATCACCATCAGCAGGGTCAACATACTGGCAAGTTTTATATTCTGGTTACAAGCATTATTTATTTTTAAAGAAAACCATAAATTATACTTCAAAAACTTTTATATTGTTGCTTATGGTTCAAAAAGAAAAAGAAATTATTTGTAGAATCCAACCATTTTATGCATAAAAATCATCTTAATATTAAGGTAATTCAAAAAATTCCTGAATTGATGAAAGGCTGGAATAACAATGCAATAAAAATAACCTTCGATTTTAAAATAGCGATTGTTGTTCATATTTATTATGTTGATCTCTGGACAGAGATCGCCAATCTTCTTTCTGGATTAAATCTCAATTTTGATCTTTTCATTACAACTATAGATAAAAATCTTAAAGAAGAAATTTTATGCCGTTTTCCTCATTCTTATGTCCACATAATAGAAAACATTGGTCGTGATGTGCGTCCATTTCTTATTTTACTTGAGAACGGTTATCTTGATAATTACAAGTATATATGTAAAATCCATGGGAAAAAATCAAAAGGTAGAGGACGCTATTGGCTGGAAGGAGATATCTGGAGACGATGGATACTTTTTGATCTTCTCGGAGCACCAAATTCTGCGTTGAAAATCATTGAAACTTTTGAAAAAAATGACAAAATAGGTATGATTGGAAGTCATACCTATCGTTATCCAAATGAGTATTTCAATGATCAACAAAGCTGGGGTAAAAACCGTCCTCTGGTTTGCTCACTCATACAAAAAATGGGAATGGATCCTGAAGAATATAAACTCGATTTTTTTGCCGGAACAATGTTCTGGGTACGACGTGATGCTCTTGAGCCTATAAAAAATCTCTATCTTTCACACTCTTTCCCTATACAGAACAATCATATAGATGGAACACTTGCTCATGCTATCGAAAGAATATTTCCTGCATCTGTCATAAAAAAAGGTTTGATTCTTAAAGACGTTCACCATTTTCCTTGAAATACTCCATAATCAATTCATCCTATACAATATAATCCTTTCTTTACTCCAACATCCTTATAGGAGAAGGTACAGATATAGTTCCGCTGCCGCTACCACCACCAACCTTCAGTTTTTGTGCAATGTCATGCATAACTTTAGATATTTGATTGTAATCTGTAATTTCATAATAATCATCTGGAAAAGAACTGCAATATTTCCCTATCTGTTTAGCATCATAACCTGGCCTTACACCTATGGCAATCAATCTCACTTCACCCTCTCGATCTTGATCTTGATCTGAAGGATAGTATTTCTGTCTAACTTTATAAGTCATTTTATCGCATATATCTTTTACGTTTGTAAAATATTCCTCCATTCGTCCCTGATGTACTTTAAAGTCATCCCACGCTTCAATGTCATTCCTTAAAATCATAAGATGAACACTCTTAACAATTCCATATCCCCGTAATTCTTCAGGCCCTGTTAAAGTATAATAAGCTCTTTGTATAGATGCCTTTGGATTTGTATATAATATTGGTGATAGTTCAGAAAAAAAAACCCTAGGGAGGGCATTAAGTATCCCACTCACTCCAAATTGCATATGTGTCAGAATCGTTAGATCTAGAGAATATTTTGTAACACCTGCATATAACTGTTTATCAGAGTTAGAAAACACCAGCATAATATTATTTGCAAGACCCTGTAAAACTTCCTTTTCAAGATTGATATCGTCGTCTATTCCAGGTCTAGATGTATCCATATGGATTGATAATGATACTACATCATATTGAGGTTGACTTTTTCCTTGTTTGATTGGTAAAAAAGAGATACTTTTTGTTGCAATATTAACAAAATTGACCCCGAATGATTTTAATACAACTGATAAACTGCTTAGAGGCATTTTATAATGAGGCTGAACGGTAAGACTGTATCCGTCTTCAGGACTTGATTTTTTATCTATAGAAATTTGCGTATTGTTAATAATCTCTTGTGAAGCCTGCTTAAAAAGATCATCTGCAGAAAGTTCTTGAGATAAAAAGTTACGACTGGTATCAATCGCTATTTTTTCCTCCTCTGTAGTGGGTTCAGAAGTAGAGGTAGAAATCAAATCTCTTAATTTTTCTATACCTGACAAAGCAGCTGAATCTGCAGCTGCATGAAGAGATGCTTTACTATTCATCATTCTTACTGTATCAACCGCAAACCCTGAAGCCATAAATAAAACTGGTATCATCAAAGCAGTAAAAATCAAAAAATTTCCTTTTTTGCATAAAATTATTTTTTTTATAAAAAGAAAAGAATCTTTTTTTTTAAATAAAAACATATTTATACCCTTGTTATTATAGTATAATTTATTATTTTAAATAATCAAAGATTATTCATATAGAAAATATCACAATAATATTCTTTATAAATTAGAAAATATATTAAAAATTAAGAAAATATTTTTAAAATAAATTATGAAATAATATTTTCATAAATATTTAACTTTTTAAAGAGAATGAATAATGCTATAAGAGGATTTCATTCTTTATTTGATGGAATTATCACTTCTTTTCAGAAAAGTTATATGTTGAATTATATTCTAACCGTCACATGCCCCTCTAAAAGAGGAATAATCGCTGCAATTTCAGGATTCCTATCAAAAAAAAGTTGTAATATCTTAGATTCATCTCAATTTGATGACCTGGATACTAAATTTTTTTTATGCGTGTAAGTTTTATCGTAGAAGGCAATACTTCCTTAAAGCAACTTTGTAAAGGATTTGAGCCTATTGCTGAAGAATTTTCTATGCAATTCTTTATAAAAGACACCACAAAACCTATGAAAGTAATCATCATGGTTTCACGGCTTAATCATTGTCTCTATGATCTTCTCTATCGTCAAAAAATTGGTATGCTGCCTATGGATATCACAGGTGTCGTATCTAATCATCTTAATTATCAAAAGGTTGTTAGTGATCATAACATTCCCTTCCATTATATTCCTGTAATGAATGAAAATAAACAATTAGCAGAAAAATTGCTTCTGGAGATAATAGAAGAGACAAAAACTGAACTCGTTATTCTAGCACGCTATATGCAAATACTTTCAGAAAGTCTTTGTAAAAAAATGTTAGGAAGTATTATTAATATCCATCATTCATTTTTACCATCATTCAAGGGAGCTAATCCCTACAAACAAGCTTATGAATACGGAGTAAAATTAATTGGTGCGACAGCACATTACGTCACCCCTGCCCTTGATGAAGGACCTATTATTGAACAAGATACTGTACGCATCACCCATGCTCAAAATGCTGCAGATTATGCTTCAATAGGACGAGATATAGAAACACAAGTGCTCGCTCGTGCTGTTCATGCACACATTCATCACAGAGTTTTCTTAAACGGCAACCGTACCGTTGTCTTCCCTGCTAGCCCTGGATCTTACGCAACATAATTATTAATCAATAATTTCTTCTAACCAAACAATTCTTTAAAAAAAGATTTTTTTAAATCTTCTACTAAGTTTCTTCTAATAAACCTTCTATAAAATTATCCATGCCACAGAGTCGTTTACGACGCATACGCTCAGCTTTAATAACAGACTGCAGAAGTATTAAAGAAGCTTCTAAATCATCATTAATAATAACATAATCGTATTTATCCCAATGCTTTATCTCTGAATAAGAATTACTCAATCTTAAATTGATTACTTCTTTGGTTTCTCTGCTTTTTTCTGAACGACGTTTTAATCGAAATTCAAGTTCTTGCATTGTAGGGGGCAAGAGGAAAACCGATACGACATCTGAAGCCATATTCTCCTGAAGTTGACTAGCTCCTTGCCAATCAATATCAAATAACATGTCATGCCCTTGAGATATTGTCATTTCTATGGGATCACGTGGAGTTCCATAAAAATTACCATGCACCTCTGCCCACTCTATAAGAGAATTAGATTCCCTTAATTTTTGAAAAGTATTTGTATTAACAAAATGATAATCAACTCCGTCTATTTCATTAGGACGACAGTTACGTGTTGTAACACTCACCGACATAATAAAATCTTTATCATTCTCTAGAAGTCTTCTTGTTATAGTAGACTTACCAGCACCAGAAGGTGATGAAATAACAAGCATAAGCCCACGACGGGAAATAGTAATAGTCAATGTAGTCTCCTTCTGCATAGAATACTTAATATTATCATCTGTTGCAGAATAGACAAAAAATTATTTTAATGCATATTGAATTGTCTTTATAAGAAAAAAGATAAAACTTGAAATTATGTTACATAATTTTTAAAGCATAAAGACCAATGCCTATGAATTTCTAAAAATTAATTAGTTTTATCCTTTTTACGACTATTTATTTGACGGAAGTGTTGTACATTAATATTATGCTCTTTAAGCGTTTTAGAAAAAACATGCCCTCCCATACCATCACTCACAAAATACAAATCATCAGTATGAGAAGGATTAGCAACAGCTTCTAAAGAAGCACGCCCAGGATTAGATATAGCTGTTGGCGGTAATCCTTTAATAACATAACTATTATAAGGAGTTTTTTTATCAAGATCCGATTGATAAATTGGCCTATCTTTTGGTTTTGCTTCTCCTTCAAAAATACCATAAATAATAGTTGGATCCGATTGAAGTTTAATACCTTTTTTAAGACGATTCATGAATACAGAAGCTACGTGAGCTCGCTCATCAGAACGACCGGTTTCCTTTTCAACAATAGAAGCAAGTATCACAAATTGTTTCTTATTTTTTATTGGCAAGTCCCTATCCCGACGCTCCCAGATATCATCAACAAGTTTCTGCTGTGCAAAACGTGCTTGCTCTATAATTTCCATCCGTTTTGTTCCCCAAGAAAACTTATATGTATCTGGACGCAAACTTCCTTCAATAGGTAATTGAGACGGTAAATCACCTTCGAGAATAGGATGTTCTTTTAAACGTTTTAATATTTGCTTTACTGTTAGACCCTCAGGGAAAGATACTGAATGTAGAATCCTTTTTCCTGAACGAATTATCTCTATAACCTCCGCCATAGAAGCACTCTTCTTTATTTCATATTCGCCTGCCTGCAGCTTATGACTCCCTAAATGTAAACGTGTCATATATTGAAATACAACACGATTATCGCTTATAATATTATTGCGTATTAAATTATCCATAATATCTTGTAATGATTCACCATTCTGAATAAGAAATATAGAATTAACTGGAAGGGGGCCAGGCTTATTATAAATACTTGCACCACAATAATAAAGCAAGAGTATTAGAAATGTTATTAAAACAGCCATTGTCATTAAAAAATTGAGAAAAATTACAATTTTTTTTCGAACAATGCGAGACCTATTAGCAGAAGAATAAACTTCCTCTGGTTGTAAAATCTGTCTCGCAGACCTTGGAACAACAAGCTTATGTCTAATAATAGTTTTATTAGGGTAACGCATCAAATTTCCTAAATCCTGATGAAGACCCGTCATTATAGTCTATAAAATCCTTTTAATAAATTATTAATCTTAAATATAATTTCTTATATGACAAAAATATGTTTATGTATGGATTATACATATGTATAATCCCAAAAAGTTATAAAATTAAACTGATTATTGATAAAATCTTTTAAATACTAAGGAAACATTCGTTCCACCAAATCCAAAAGAATTAGTCATAACAACATCAATTCTTTTTTCTCGTGCCTTATGAGGAATAAGATCTATAAGAGTCTCACGTTCTAGATTATCAAGATTAAGAGTAGGAGGAGCTACATTATCACGAATTGAAAGTATTGAAAAAATCGCTTCAACAGCTCCTGCTGCACCAAGCAAATGCCCAATAGAAGATTTTGTAGATGACATAGAAACACGAGATACGCTTTCACCCATAAATCTCTCTACTGCACCAAGCTCAATAATATCAGCAGCAGTAGATGTCCCGTGAGAATTGATATAATCAATATCCTGGGCATTCAATTTTGCACGATTAATTGCAGCAACCATAGAACGATATGCCCCATTACCATCACTAGGAGGTAAGGTCACATGAAAGGCATCACCAGAAAGACCATACCCAACTAATTCAGCATAAATTTGCGCACCACGCACCTTAGCATGCTCTAGCTCCTCTAAAACAACAACACCAGCACCCTCCCCCATAACAAAACCATCACGGTTAATATCATAAGGCCTTGATGCTTTATGAGGCTCATCATTATATTTTGTAGACAATGCTCTACATGAAGCAAAACTAGCAAGACCTAAACGACAAACAGCTGCTTCAGCCCCTCCAGCAACCATTACATCTGCATCACCAATAGCTATAAGACGAGATGCATCCCCAATCGCATGAGCACCACTAGAACATGCAGTTGTAACAGCATGATTAGGTCCTCGCAGATTATGCCGAATAGAAACATTTCCAGATAAAATATTGATAATATTAGCAGGAACTGTAAAAGGAGACACCTTTCGCGGACCATGATCCCGGAGAACATATGCGCTTTTTACTATCCCTTTTAATCCCCCCATACCAGAACCGAATATCACTCCTGTAGAAGTTTGCTCTTCATCGGTACGAGGGAACCAACCAGAATCAGCAATCGCCATATCAGCTGCTACTGAACCATACAGGATAAAGTCATCTATTTTACGACGATCTTTTAACGATACCCAATCATCAGGATTAAAAGTACCATCAGAACCATCTCCAAGCGGAATAAGACCAGCTATTTTACACGTTAAGCCTTCTGTATCAAATTCTGTGATTATACGACGGATTGCTTGCTCTCCTTCAATAAGACGAGACCAGGTCTTATCAACTCCACACGCGAGTGGAGTGATCATTCCAATACCGGTTACAACAACACGCCTCACTTATCCTTCCTTCTCTTATACCTCGTAGACCCGACATCAAGCTACATAGTAAACAATCAAGGTGTCAAACTAAGCTCTCCAGAAAATATATGTTTAAAAACCTCAAGCTTTTGTTTTTTCTATAAACTTGACGGCATCCCCAACAGTTAAAATAGTATCAGCTGCATTATCTGGAATCTCAATAGAAAACTCTTCTTCAAATGCCATTACAAGCTCAACAGTATCAAGAGAATCAGCACCAAGATCATCAATAAAATTAGCACTTTCCACAACTTTTTCTGGATCAATGCTAAGATGCTCAACCACTATCTTTTTTACACGTTCTATAATATCGCTCATTTTTATTCCTGATTACCTTTCTTCTAATAAAAATAACCTCTTGGCCTTAATAGTCTATAATCCAATGCTTTATTTCAACGTCAACTAAAACAACATTCCATACTGAAACTGAAAGAAACTTATTATCCTTAACACAATTCAAATACAGAAAAAACTAAAGATACCTATTGGTATAAATTAATCAACAACTCTTATTTAATCCACTCATTCAATAATGAGTACTTATAAGTTTTTGTAAATAAAACTTTTATCAAACCATTGCCATACCTCCATTTACATGTATGGTTTGTCCAGTTATATAAGAAGACTCCAGGGAAGAAAGATAGAGAACAGCCGACGCAATTTCATCAGCTGTCGCTATACGATTCATTGGAATATTTGATATGATACGTTCTTTTTGCTTCTCATTAAGTTTTTCAGTCATATTACTCTGCACAAACCCAGGAGCAACACAGTTCACTGTTACATCACGTCTTGCAACTTCCTGAGCAAGAGCCTTAGAAAATCCAACAATAGCAGCTTTCGATGAACAATAGTTAACTTGTCCATAATTACCTGTTACTGTCACAACAGATGTTATATTAACAATACGGCCATAGCGACGTCGAAGCATTGAGTGGATAAGTTGACGCGTTAGAATAAAAATTGATGTTAAATTTACATCTAAAACCGTATCCCAATCTTCGTCTTGCATTCGCAGAAATAACCCATCTCTTGTTATTCCAGCATTATTTATTAAAATATCAACACCCCCCATTTCTAATTCTACCTTTTTTCCAAGTTCCTTGACAGCATCCCGATCAGAAAGATCAGCCGGGAATGCTTTAATTCTATCTCCAAACTCAGAGCAAAGCTTTTCTAGCTTATCTTGACGACTACCGTGCAAACCTACAGTAGCACCTCGATCATATAAAATTTTTGCCACCGAATAACCAATGCTGCCAGTGCTACCAGTAACAAAAGCTTTCTTGCCCGTCAAATCAAACATTTTTACAATCCTTAACTTAATAACTAAAAACTTATTAACCTAAAATAGATTTCAGGACTATATCAATATTACAAACATCATTAACAGCAACTCCCAAAATAGAAGGATTAATACGCTTGGCAAGACCAATTAATACTTTTCCAGCCCCAATTTCATAAATCGTCATAACATTATTAGCAGAAAACCACTCTATAGTTTCACGCCAACGCACTCTTCCTGTTATTTGCTCAACTAAAAGTTCAGAAATTTTCTCAATATTATAAACAGGTTCCGCGCGAACATTAGAAATCAAAGGAACAATAGGATCTTTTTTATGTACACCATCTAATGCTTGATACATAATTTCAGCAGCTGGCTCCATCAATGATGAATGAAATGGACCAGAAACAGGTAACGATATAACACGCTTAGCACCATGCTTTAATGAAGTAGCCATCGCACGCTCAACAGCAAGTTTTAAGCCAGAAATCACAAATTGTTTATTCCCATTATCATTGGCAACCTGACACGTACCGCTCCTTGCAGTTTCTTCTTTGCAAATGTCTTCAATCTCAGAATAATCAAGCCCAATAACAGCTGCCATCGCCCCTTGACCAACGGGAACAGCTTCCTGCATTGCTTGACCACGTATAGAAAGCAACTTAGCTGTATCCTCTAAGGAAAATGATTTTGCTGCACAAAGAGCTGAATATTCACCCAAAGAATGACCAGCAACATAAGCTACTTTAGACTTAAGGCACAAACCACAAGATTCCATCACACGAATAAAAGCCATCGAAACAGCCATCAGAGCAGGTTGAGCATTAACAGTAGATATTAATTCTTCTTCTGGACCATTCCAGATAATATTTGAAAGCTTCTTCCCAATTGATTCATCAACTTCTTCAAATACCAAACGAGCTTCAGGAAAAGCTTCAGCCAAATCACGGCCCATCCCAACTATCTGACTCCCTTGTCCAGGGAAAACAAATCCTATAGACATAACATACAACCATAAATTATTAATACTCTTTTTCCCTTTTATATTTCCTACATCAAGTCAAGAAAAAGGAGAGATGTTTAAGTACATGAAAAAAAATTAATAGAAATACATAATATTTTATATCATCCTTGCACTGTTAAAACATCTTATGATGACGACAGAGAGAAAACTTCTTCACTTACTTAAACATCGAATAAATTATTCCTTACCAAAAAGAAAAAATTCTAGTTTTACATTAATCTAAGATTTACGTAAAAACCACATTGATATTAAACCGTTATAATAATTCTTAAAAAAGTAAATCCTTAAGAAGCATTAATTGATATTTTTATCACAACTTTAGCATAACACCTGTCATTAATAAATATCAAAAAAATAGGATTTTTAACCTATAAAAATATTTTATCGGAATATTCTTTTTTTAAAAAAAAAGATAGATTTTTTAAAATATCATACGATTAAGAAATCTTTTTTGTATTCATACTTATTCTAGAACAATATTCTTTTATACGATTTCATAAGAAAATTTATTACTAAAATTGAATTCTTTCTACCCGATTACTTTTTCCTATTAGGACATATAAACTTATCTCAAGATCCATTTATGGATAACATTTTTACGAAAAAGTTATTTTTTGAAATTAAACATCAAAAAAATGAACTCATAGATGTTTACTTTGCTAATGACTTGCAATATCATTTTTATAAATTATACACAATAGAGGTTTTAAAATATGTTTTATTTAACAACTTTAACTATAATTCTTACTTTTATGACACCGCTTTCAGCACTTGCAAAGATAAAGGTGGTTACGACGTTTTCTATTATTGCTGATATGACTCAAAATATTGCAGGAGAACTTGCAACCGTAGAAAATATAATCAAACCAGGTGCAGAAGTTCATAATTATCAAGCCACTCCAGGGGATATCCTTAAAGTTCAGAGCGCTGATCTCGTTCTTGTTAACGGTTTGGGGCTTGAAAAATGGTTCGAAAAATTTCTTATTAATTTAAAAAATGTTCCACACGCAACGTTGACCAAAGGAATTCAACCTTTGAGTATTTCATCAGGTCCATATCAAGGAAAACCTAATCCTCATGCATGGATGTCTGATCATAATGGTTTTATTTATATTGATAATATTTGTAAGGCTTTAATTAAAATCGACCCTGAAAATTCTGATTCATATACATCTAATGCTCTTATCTACAAAGAAAAACTCAAAAAAATGACACAACCTTTCAGACATCAAATTGAGAGTCTTCCAGAAAACAAACGTTGGCTTGTAACAAGCGAAGGAGCATTTTCATATTTGGCACGTGATTTTGGTCTTAAAGAATTATATCTATGGCCTGTTAATACTGATTCTGAAGGAACCCCCCAACAAGTTCGCAAAGTCATTGATATGGTGCGTAAGCATAACATTAACGTCATTTTTTCAGAAAGCACAGTTTCAGACAAACCAGCACAACAAGTAGCACTGGAAACCGGAGCAAAATATGGAGGCATACTTTATGTAGACTCTATCAGTGACAAGAACGGCCCTGTACCAACCTATTTAGATCTTCTTAAAGTAACAGTTGATACTATTGTACAAGGTCTATCCTCATGAAATCATATGATTGTATCGAGAAAGATGGCTTAAATGTTGAAAACATTACAGTATCTTATAGTAATGGACATACAGCATTACACAATGCAAGTTTTTCTATACCACGTGGGACAATAACAGCATTAATTGGTATTAATGGAGCAGGAAAATCAACATTGTTTAAAGCCATAATGGGCTTTGTTCCTCTAGCTGAAGGATCCATTTCTATTTTTAACAACCCTGTAATAAATGCACTTAAAAAAAACTTCGTGGCATATGTTCCACAATCAGAAGAAGTAGATTGGCATTTTCCTATATTAGTAAAAGATGTTGTTATGATGGGGCGTTATGGACATATGAATTGGTTACGCATTCCTTCAACTCAAGATCACAGAATAGTAAATGAGGCGCTAGAACGTGTTAATATGAATTCTATGTATAAAAACCAAATTGGTGAACTCTCTGGAGGTCAAAAGAAGCGTGTTTTTCTTGCACGCGCATTAGCTCAACAGGGGAAGATAATCTTACTTGATGAACCATTTACAGGAGTTGATTTTAAAACAGAAGAAGAAATTATCTCTTTGATGAAAGAATTGAGGGAAGAGGGTAAAATAATATTGGTATCCACACATAATATTGATTCTGTTCCTTATTTCTGCGATCGAGTCGTTTTTATAAAGAAAACTATTATTTCTTTTGGCCTTACTCATGAAAAATTTAACCAAAAAAATTTCGTATCTACTTTTGGAGGAATTTCAAAACATTTAATGCAAATAAACATCAGCAATCCCAATCAACAATATCGTAATCTTGATTGAGGGTTATTGTAATGATTGATATTCTTTTAGAACCATTTTCTTATAAATATATGAACAATGCTATATGGATCAGCACGTTAGTAGGATACATATGTGCTTTCCTATCAGCTTATTTAACCCTAAAAGGCTGGTCTCTTATTGGCGACGCACTTTCACATTCAATTATTCCAGGCGTAGTTGTTGCTAACATGGTAGGTTTACCTTTTTCTATTTGTGCTTTTATTTCAGGAGGATTAGCATCTGGCGCTATGGTACTTATAAAAAAGAAAACACACCTACAAGAAGATGCAGTTATTGGTATAATATTCACAAGCTTCTTCTCAATGGGATTGTTTATTTTGTCATTATACCCATCTTCAATCAATATTCATACCATTCTCTTCGGCAATGTCCTTGCCATAACGAAGCCTGACACCTTACAAGTATTAATCATCAGTGCTGTGACATTAGCTGTTTTAATTTTGAAATGGCGAGATTTTATGATTTTATTTTTTGATGAAAATCATGCCCAATCAATTGGAATGAATACAAATTATCTAAAAATACTATTTTTTACCTTATTATCTGCGTCAACTATAGCAGCCTTCCAAACTGTTGGAGCATTTCTTGTCATAGCCATGGTAGTAACACCAGGAGCAACAGCATATTTACTTACAAAGTCTTTTGGAAAGCTTATTATTATAAGTTCTATCATCGGCGCTGTAACTAGTTTTTCAGGAGCTTATATAAGCTACTTTCTCAATTGTGCTACAGGAGGAATTATTGTTGTTATGCAAACCATTTTTTTCTTTTGGCGTTTTTTATAACTTCCAACAGCAGAGTTTTTAAAATTAAAACATAAAAATATATATTTAATTAACTATAAAAGAGAATATTATGAGTAATTTACTTGATCATTATCTTTTGCCTCTGAAGTTGCCTTTTATGCAAAACAGTTTGCTCATCGCTCTAACGATTGCAATCCCTATGGCTATGCTATCTTGCCTTCTTATTTTAAAACGATGGTCTCTTATAGGGGATGGTATTTCACATTCTATACTCCCTGGTGTTGTTTTGGCTTATATTATAAGGATTCCTTTAGAAATTGGTGCCTTTGCAGCAGGAATGTTCTGTTCCTTATCTGTAGGCTATCTAAAGAATAAGAGCTCTATTAAGGATGACACACTCCTTGGAATTGTATTTTCTGGAATGTTTGCTCTTGGAGTAATGATGATGGTCAAAGTTGAAAGCGACGTCCATCTGGAACATATTCTTTTTGGTGACATGCTCGGAATATCCTCTTCAGATTTATTAAATACTGCTTTAATTGCTTTGATTACCTTTGTCTTTTTAATACTTAAAGGTGCTGATTTAATGTTATGCGCTTTTGATCCACAACATGCTCGTGCTATTTGTTTGCCTTTAAAATTTTTGCATTATGGTTTATTAATATCTATATCTCTCGTTGTTGTAGGCGCTTTAAAGTCTACCGGCCTTATACTGTCTATTGCACTTCTTATACTCCCTGGATCTATCGCGTATCTTATAGCACGCACTTATAAATCAATGATCATCATTTCTATTGCAGTTGCTGTAATATGCTGTTTTATAGGCGTCTATTTTAGCTTTTTTATAAACAGCGCTCCTGCTCCAACGATTGTACTAACAATGACTACTACTTTTATAACTGCTGCTATTTATTCAAATTTAAGATCTTATCGACTTTCAAAAAAGAACTTTTCCTAAAAAACCTTGTATTTAGAGAAGTAAATTAATAAACACAAATGCTTCTTTATTAGAATGAAGCACAATCCTTCATATAAAAGACTATATTCTTATTATATTACTAAAATACTCAATCAAGAATATACAATCAAAAATCTATTGAAAATAAGATATACTATCTTTGATTGAACTTCTCCTTATTATTTTAATATTAGTTAAATAATAAAAATATTGATTAAATTATATTATTATTATTCAATCAGAAGCATCTAGCTTGCAAGTCGTATTTAATATTTTCATAGAAAGGTATCAGGAATGAGTACTCCAGAGTTTACAGAAGAAAAATCTAGCCAACCACGCTCACGAAACAAAAAATCTGCAATTGACTCTGAACACATATCAGAAAAGCTTGACGCAGGAATCACAAGTATAAAAAAAGACCTAAAAGATATAATAATTGATGTAAGAGAATTTCGTTCAGATATCTATACTGAATTGAAAGATACAAGAATTGTTTATACTGAATTAAAAAATTCACACTCACAGATTATTATGCATTTTCAGAAAACAAGCTTGCACATAGATGAACAACTCAATAATCTTAGTAAAAAATTAGATAAACTTAATGAAAACTTCAGGCTAACATGGTTGCTGTTACTTGGTTCTATGTTAGCAATTATCTTAGGGTTAACAGTATTCATATTAAAAAGCTGAACTTAAAGGTCATGATGAAATATTATATAAAAGTCTTAACCTTTTAATTACCTATAAATGAAAAATTACTCTAGCCTATAAGATGATAATTAGTTTACATACAGAAACAATATTAAATTATCAATATACATTTGATTAATGTAATCTAAATTAATATGGTTTCCCTTAACTTAAAATTAATACCACTTATATATCCAAGTTGGAGAAAAAAATGAATGCATTAATTGAAACTACTGTACTAGCATTAAATTTATATACTAAAGTTCTTATTGCAAGCGTTATATTCTCTTTTCTGTATAATTTTGGTATAATTAATACATCTCATCAATTGGTAAAAGCGATTAGCGACTTTCTTTATAAGACCACAGAACCTATCCTTAAACCTATTCGCAATTTACTACCGGATCTTGGAGGTATTGATATTTCTCCAATAATTCTCTGGCTTATCATATTCTTTATACAAACATCTTTACTGAATTTCATGAGATAAAATGATCTTTAAAAGAGTCAAAATGATGTATAATAATAGTTAAATTTATCTATGAAGAAACTTTGTAGTATAAAGATGTCCTGAATAAACAAAATTTATTCAGAATAACGCTCAATTGCAGCTAATATCACATTATGAGCATCTTTTATACCTTTCCATTGATCTATCTTAACCCATTTACCTTCTTCAAGGTCTTTATAATGCCTAAAGAAATGTTCTATCTTTTTTAAATCAATTTCTGGTATATCTTTATAACTTTGTATCTTTTTATAACTGGTAGTTACATGGTCTGAAGGAACAGCAAGTATTTTTTCATCTTTACCAGAATTATCTTCCATAATCATAACTCCAATTGGACGAACATTTATAACAGATCCAGGGAATAAAGGCTCTGTATTATAAATCAACACATCAATTGGATCTCCATCATCAGAGCAAGTATGAGGTACAAAACCATAATTACCTGGATATAACATAGGTGTAGAAATAAATCTATCAACAAAAAGAACTTCAGCCTTTTTATCCATTTCGTATTTCACTGGATGTCCATAAAGTGAAATTTCAATTATAACATTGATATCGTCTGGCGGATTTCTACCAATAGATATTGACTTTACATTCATATATTATCCTTTTCATAAATAAACATAAATACAAATTTATATTATACTCTGAAAATCTAGATCATAAAAATAATAACCTGAATCTTCATTAAAGATATGAATTCACCCAAAAAGATTATCAAGTGAGATTTTCAATTTAAAATAGATAATCTATTGTCATATTTTTTAATAAAAACCTTTACTATCCTTAATATTCTAAATGAATATCTTCATCCTTAATAAGCCTTATATAATGATTTAAGCTTCTTTCCAACTTATTATTCTATATATTCACTGATCAATAATTTCAAAAATTAATAACGATATCAGTTACTCCAATATAATTAGTTCATCTCCCGTATTTTGCCATGCCGTTTTCGTTCATTAGGATCAAGATATAATTTTCTTAAACGTATAGACTTTGGTGTTACCTCCACTAACTCATCATCTTTTATCCACGACAAAGCTCTCTCTAAAGTCATTCGAATGGGTGGTGTCAATTTTACAGCTTCATCTTTTCCAGCTGCACGAATATTAGTTAACTTCTTTCCTTTAAGAACATTTACATCAAGATCATTTTCACGAGAATGGATCCCTATTATCATGCCTTCATAAACCTTTTCACCCGGCTCTATAATTATTGAACCTCGATCTTCAAGATTAAACAACGCATAAGCAACAGCCTGACCCGATTCATTCGCTAATAGGACACCATTATTACGACCTTCAATTTCTCCTTTATACGGTTGATAAGAATTAAATAATCGATTTATCACCGCTGTTCCTCGAGTATCAGTCATTAATTCAGATTGATAACCAATCAATCCACGTGTAGGACATAAAAATACAAGACGAACACGCTCTTTACCAGAAGGACGAAGTTCAATCATCTCTGCTTTACGTAAATTCATTTTTTGAACAACAATTCCAGAATATTCTTCATCAACATCAATTACAATTTCTTCAATTGGTTCAAGAAGAACGCCCTCTTCACTCTTATGCATAACAACACGAGGACGAGACACCGCTAATTCAAACCCTTCACGACGCATCGTTTCAATTAAAATAGAAAGCTGAAGCTCTCCTCTCCCAGAAACGAAAAAAGAGTCTTTATCACTACTTTCTTCAACTGTAAGAGTAATATTCCCTTCTGTTTCTTTTAAAAGACGATCGCGAATAACCCTACTTGTAACTTTATCACCTTCTGTTCCAGCTAATGGAGAATTATTTACAATAAAAGTCATAGTAACAGTTGGCGGATCAATTGGTTGTGCTTTTAAAGGCTGATTAACCGATATATCGCAAAAAGTATCAGCAACAGTTGCTTTCATTAAACCAGCAATAGAAACTATATCACCTGCATGCGCTTCATCAATGACCTGTCGTTCAATACCCCGAAATGCAAGTATCTTAGAAATACGACCAGTCTCAACTAAAGAACCATCAGAACTTAATGCCTTTATATTTTGATTAGGTTTAATAATACCAGAACTAATACGACCCGTTATAACACGCCCTAAAAATGGATTAGCCTCTAAAATAGTTCCTATCATTTTAAATGGCTGTTCTGTATCTACAATTGGCACAGGAACATGTTTAATAATAAGATTAAAAAGAGGAGATAATCCTTGATCCTGCGGGCCTTCAGGAGATAAACTCATCCAACCAGAACGGCCAGATCCATACAAAATTGGAAAGTCAAGTTGATCATTATTTGCATCTAAAGACACAAAAAGATCAAACACTTCATTAACAACCTGATCTGCACGTGAATCAGAACGATCAATTTTATTAACAACTACTATAGGACACAACCCTATTCTTAATGCTTTTCCAACAACAAATTTAGTTTGAGGCATTGGCCCTTCAGCTGAGTCAACAAGAACAACAACCCCATCCACCATAGATAATATACGTTCAACTTCACCACCAAAATCAGCATGGCCTGGTGTATCTACTATGTTAATACGTATATCGTTCCAAACAACAGAAGTTACCTTTGCAGTAATAGTAATGCCACGTTCTTTTTCTAAATCACTCGAGTCCATCACACGCTCAACAACACGTTGATTATCTCGGAAAGCGCCTGATTGTTTTAGCAACTCGTCTACAAGGGTAGTCTTCCCATGGTCTACATGAGCGATAATCGCAATATTGCGAATATTCATATTTCTAATATCTTTCATTTACAAAATTATTGGATAGTTAATACTAGGTATATATACTCTAAATTTAAATTAAAATATTCTTTAAAAGACTTATTCATAAAAACAAAAACACAATACACTATAAAATATAAAAATAACTTACATCAACACAATTTTTATAACCATTTTTTACGTGTTGCAAGAGTACGAAGCCTCAAAGCATTGAGTTTTATAAAACCTTCTGAATCTTTCTGATTATAAACACCAAAATCATCTTCAAAAGTCACAAGATTTGTAGAATAAAGAGACTTATTGCTTTCACGACCAATAACAATAATATTACCTTTATAAAGCTTCAGTGTAACAGTCCCCTCTACCTCCTCTTGACTCTTATCAATTAATGCCTGCAACATTTCTCTTTCAGGAGAAAACCAAAAACCACAATAAATAAGTTCTGCATAACGAGGCATTACTTCATCCTTTAGATGAGCTGCCCCTCGATCTAAAGTAATGGATTCAATAGCACGATGCGCAACGAGTAAAATGCTTCCACCAGGGGTTTCATATATACCTCGAGATTTCATACCTACAAATCGATTTTCTACGATATCAATACGACCAATCCCATTATTACTCCCATATTCATTGAGTTTTACCAACAATAATTCAGGAGGAAGAATTTCATCATTTATAGAAACAGGATCACCTTTCTTAAAACCAATTTTAATCACACAAGGTTTATCTGGTGCCTTTTCAGGAGAAATAGTTATTCCATGAACATATTCAGGAGCTTCCTGTGATGGATCTTCTAAAATCTTTCCTTCAGAAGAAGAATGTAATAAATTACAATCTACCGAAAAAGGTACATCGCCTCTCTTATCTTTCGGAATAGGAATATTATGCTTTTCTGCAAATTCTATAAGCTGCCCACGACTTTTAAAAGACCACTGACGCCATGGCGCAATAATTTTTATATCAGGATCCAATGCATACGCCGATAACTCAAATCTTACCTGATCATTGCCTTTACCAGTAGCTCCATGAACAATAGCATCAGCCTTTGTTTCATGAGCTATTTCAATCAAATATTTTGAAATTAAAGGACGAGCTATAGAAGTTCCAAGTAAATAAAAACCCTCATAAACAGTATTAGCTCTAAACATTGGAAAAACAAAATCACGAACAAATTCACGCTGTAAATCTTTTATATATATTTTTCCAACACCAAACATTTCTGCTTTTTTACGAGCAACTTGCAATTCTTCTCCCTGACCTAAATCTGCTGTAAAAGTAATAACCTCAACACCAAGCTCCACCTGAAGCCATTTCAGTATAATTGAAGTATCAAGACCACCAGAATAAGCAAGAACAACTTTTTTTACATCTTTATTTATATGCATAACTTATTTCTTTAAAAACCCAAGCATTACTATTAATTAATCACTCTCTTGCATCAATGAGTTAGAATTCTAAACTTAGAAGATTATAACCTCTTACTATTTACCAACATACATTTTCCCAAAAAACTTTATATATTTTTATTTTTTATGCCAAGTAAAAATATTGCTCTACAAGCTAATCCCAACAATCTTTTTCCATTTTTTGTCCTAGGCTACAAACTTAAATTGATTAACCCACTTTTAAAAGTCATGCATTCTACCATGTTTAACTTATTTTCAATATCTAGAATTAATGACTACGTGATTTAATCTTAGCTGGGAAATTTTTATACAACTTTTCTAATTTAGATGGTATTACTGCCAAGCAATACCTATTCTTTTGTCCTTCACTGTTCCAATAATTCTGATGATAATCTTCTGCAGGATACCATTGTCCCAATGGTTCAATAGTAGTAACAATTGAGTTGCTATAATTAATCTGTGCACGCTGAATAGAAGCCTTAGCTTCCTCATTCTGATGAGGCGTGGCAGGGAAAATTGCAGAACGATACTGGGTACCAATATCATTATCCTGACGGTTTAGCTGAGTAGGATCATGTATTGTAAAACTTATATCCAGAAGCTCTCCATAACTGATCTGAGATGGAATAAAACTTATGCGAACGGCTTCAGCATGACCTGTTGTTCCTGTACATACTTGCTCGTAAGTAGGATTGGGAACATGACCGCCAGTATATCCACTCTCAACCCACTCTACTCCTATTAAATCTCTAAATACTGCCTCAATGCACCAAAAGCAACCACCAGCAATTACTGCATATTCAATTGCCATAAAACCTCGTTTGCAATGTATAATCTCTGAAGATACTATGAAAGAACAGTTTCGTTCAAGAAAAAAATTCTTTCATAGTATTCTATGACATAAAGTACCTCTCTATACTTTATTTATACAACTTTATTTATACACAAGTGGTAATATGATATGCACTTTATCTTGATGAAAAATCAAAAGGTGGTTGTTTTGGTTGAAGCACCGTAATATATCCCGTTCCTTTTATAGGCATAGGTGTTTGAATAGTATTCACAACTTCTTTTTTATTGACGTCAATAACAGAAACTATTCCATCTCCTCCATGAGTAACAAAAGCATATTTTCCATCAAAAGTAATGGCTGCAAACCTACCATCTTTACCTTTAGGAGATGCACCTGGAACAGGGCCAGATGAAAGTTTCTTAAGAGAAATCTTATCAAATTTTCCAAAATCTTTTGAATGAGGATCAACAACAAGTATATTGAGTAAATCTTGTTCTGCTTCAATAGTAGGAAATACAGCAAATGTCTTTGAAATTCCCCCACGCCCTACTAATCCTTTTCCGAAACGTATTCGTTTTCCTGACATAGAATTCAAATCTACAACGTGAAGATCAACAAACGCATTTACCCAATCTTCTGGTTTATCCGTGGGCGTATTGATTGCTCCAAAAACATACCGATTATCAATTGTTAAACGTTGACGATAATTTTGCCCACCTTCAAAGGTATCAATATTCCAAGGAATTTTTTTAACATTGATTAAGCCATTTTCAGTTAATTTTCCAATAAACATTCCTTCCTTAGTGGATCCCGTCCACATCCCAGTAACTTTTGAAACACTATCACCATGTCCCCCTGAAGCTACACGATGTGATGATAATGGCTTCAAATAACCATCTTTAATGGATGATTTTGTAATTTTAGGATCTAGAATAGAAGAAAGAGAATAAGTGTTTACAGTTTCCCCTGCATGTAAGATAACCATAGCGGGATCTCCTCCAACCGCAATACCCAATTCAGCATCTGGCTTTCCAGTATCAAAATCAATGACTTTGATTAATTTTCTGTTCTTTACATCCACCACTGCAAGTGTCTCAATGGAGTTATTGTCATCATCTGATGTTAAAAAATAATAATTCTCATCTTGGGATAATGCAGCCCAAGCATAACGCTCTTTTGTTATTGGTATAGGAATACTAGAAACAATCTGGGGCTTATCTTTTGTGATATCTAAGAACAAGAGAGAATGTGACTGATCATCAGGGATTAAAACATATCCATCAGAAATTGTCATAACGCCAACATGATTCCCTAACATAATATCTGAAAAATCAGCTGATAATTTTAAATCAGGCAAATCATAAATAACAAAGCGCTTTGATAAAGAATCAGCAACTAGCAATTTCATTGAATTTACAGAATTTGCAAAAACTGTATTAAAAAGCCCAAAAAATAGTAATATTGATGATATTATAGATACTAAAGACACGATTATTTCTCCCTTAAAAAATGTTATAACATAACATTTTTTAATTAAAATACCAAATGTATTTAAAAATCAAGAAAATAATTATTTGGTATAATGAAAATAGTTTCTTAGGATTTTTTAGAAGTTTTTCATGTAAGAATGAAAGATTGAGCAACCCGTATTCATCTATATAAATTTATTTTTGATTTCACAAAATAATTTTAAGTATTCTAGATGCCTTTTTAATATTCCCTTAGTTCTATTTCTTTCATTCTTGCTAAAATGCTATAAAAAACACTATATTCATTATAAATTGAAAGCCTGAACAGAAAAATTATCAGAAGTATTTACATTTTTTAAAAAGCATTGCCATTTCCGTCTGTAAAAATATCCTTCCCAGGATCCAGTTTATTTGTTATTGTATAACTTGTTAATAGAAATCCCTTCAAATATTTTTTAGAGACTTTTAAACGTACTATATTGCATCTTTCTTGATCCCAAACACTTCATACAAAAAAACAGATAACTAACCTTCTTCACAAAGGAAAAGCAGCCAACACTTATCGCGATGATCTGCATCAAAAAAGTTATCCTATGCTTTGCTTATATTAAGATTGTTATAATTCTTACAGCCAAAACCTGCTATGAAAACGCAGATAAATTTTCTCTTTTCTGCGGACCTACAAAATCCTTTAAAAGGAATTAAAATAAGACAAAGATGCACAAATTCTTTAAAAACATTTATAAATTCATACAATTATTTATCAAATTTTATCAAGCAACTGATCAGATGTTACAAGCTTATCTGTGACATTGATCTTGCCGAGGAGATAATCCACAACTTTTTCTTCAAAAATAGGAGCACGCAGTGAAGATAGAGCCTCTGGGGAACTCCGATAATAATTAAGTATTTTTTTCTCTTGGCCTGGAAACTTCTGCAACTGTTCATAAAGAGCAGATTTTATTTCATCCTCTTTAATTTCAATATTCGTATTTTCTCCAATAACACCCAAAATAATCCCTAACCGAACACGACGTTCGGCTAACTTATAATATTCTTCACGCTCTTTATCATCAAGAGCACCATGTGCATGTTCATGTTCATGAGAACCTGAGTTTGAATGTTGAACTTGCTCAATAATACTTTTAAATTCAATATCCACTAAGCGTTGTGGAATCTCCAATTTGTACCTATTATCAAAATAATCAAAGATTTGACGTTTAATTTTTTGTCTAGATACAGATTCATACTGTTCTTTGAGCTTTTTATGAACAAATTCTTTAAGTTGTTCTTCTGTTTCGAATCCAAGTCTTGAAGCAAGCGCGCTTTTTTCTTCATTGAGAACAGGAAAAGAAACTTTTTTGACAGTAACATCAAAAACCACTTTTTTACCAGCAACAGCCTTATCTAGATAATCTTCTGGAAAAGTAACATCAAAAATCTTATTTTCACCAGCCTTCACTCCTAAAAGCTTATTCTCAAATTCAAAGTTAGATTTTTCTGCACCAAGAACTAGCTGAAGCCCTTCTTGAGGTCCATCTTTAAAATCTTCATCATCTATCTTAGCACGATAATCCATCGTTATCTGATCACCAATTTCAGAAACCCCAGCTTTTTCTTTATAAACAAGATTATTTTTAATAATCTTTAACATTTGCTCGTTGACTTCTTGTTCATCAACTTCACAAACCTCACGAACTATATGGAAATCATCAAATGGCTGAATTTCTACTAGAGGCATAACCTCATAAGACAAAATAAACTTTAAATCACTGGTACCTTCCAAAAGTCCTTTAAATGCATCTTCTTCCTTAATAAGCTTAACATCTGGTTGAGTTGCTGGTTTTTCACCACGTTCTGATAAAACAGCAGAAGTTTTATCCCGAACGACCTCATTAATAACATCTTCTAATATAGATTTACCGTACATCTTTTTAAGATAAGAAACAGGAACCTTGCCAGGACGAAAGCCCTTAATATTTACCTTATTCTTTAAATCCTGAAGGCGTTGATTAAGGTTAGCCATAAAGTGATCAGACGGAATGATTATCTCCACTTCTCGCTTTAAACCTTCTGCAACGCTCTCAATAACTTGCATTTTAACCCCTTCAGTAGCTTACATCACATGTTAAAAACATCAGAAGACATCTAATTGTTTTTAACAACGCTTTATATAAAGATATGTAGTATTATCAACCCCTATATCTTTATATCAATTTAAAAAGAACCTATATCTATTATAAAAGATTACTAAAAGCTATCAAAATAATCCTTATCAGCTTTTTCTTCTTTTAATTATATACAAAAAACCTAAGTATTCGATTACTTATCAAAAGTAAACACAGCAAGAAATTTTAAATCGAAAAATCTTGTTATAGCATTAAACTGAAATTTAACCAACCTATTACAATGATACGCAAACAAAATACAAAACCTTACTTATCATTTTTATCTCTAATCTCATGAATTAATACACCTACAATCATCTTTTAACTAAAGTGTTATGAAGTATCCCCCTGAATTATCTTTTTTATAAAGCTTTATCATTCTATTGACTTTCAAAGCTTCTTCCTCCCAGATAAGCCATCTGAACTTCATGATTATCAAGAAGCTCCTCTCCACTACCACTAATGACTATTTTACCCTTACTCATAACATAAGCTCTATTTGCTAACTTCAAAGCAGCAAATGCACTTTGCTCAACAAGTAACACAGTTAATCCATATTTAACATTTAAAATTTTTATTACCTCAAATATTTGCTTTACTAACAAAGGTGCCAAGCCCAAAGAAGGTTCATCTAAAATCAGCAATTTTGGCCTAGACATAAGCGCACGCCCAATAGCAAGCATTTGCTGTTCACCTCCAGATAAAGTCCCTGCTAATTGCTTCTGACGCTCTTTAAGTCTCGGGAAAAGCTGAAATACATTCATTAAGTCATCATTAAAATATTTTAATTTATCAATGACGGCTCCCATTTGCAGATTTTCATAAACCGTCATCCTTTGGAAAATTCGACGACCTTCTGGAACAATAGCAATACGCAAGTGTGCAATTTTGTAGGAAGGCATACGCGTAATCTCATGATTTTCAAAAAAAACTTTCCCAGCATGAGCTGATATACTACCAAAAATTGTCATCATTAAAGTTGACTTACCAGCACCGTTAGCGCCTATTAAAGCAACAATCTCATTGCTATAAATATCTATATCAACTCCTGCCAATGCTTGAATAGAACCATAATATGTTTCCAGATCACGCACCTTTAAAAGTAACTGTTTTTCTCTCATAGCAAACTACCAACATTTTGGTGATCATTTTTTAAATCATCATCATTATCATCATCATCATCTCTTCCCAAATAGGCAGAAATAACTTTTGGATCATTCCTTATTTCTTCAGGAGAACCATCAGCAATCCTAACTCCATATTCTAAAACTATAACATGATCTGATATTTCCATAACCACCGACATATCATGTTCAATCAACATTACCGAAGTACCCATATCTTTACAAATACCTACCAATAATTCATTGAGAACCAAAGACTCAGAAATATTCAATCCAGCAGCTGGCTCATCCAAACAAAGAAGATTGGGTTCTGCACACATAGCTCGAGCGATTTCAAGATAGCGCTGACTACCATACGGGAGATCACTTGCCAGATCGTTAGCACGATCTACAAGACCAATACGCTCTAACCAATAGTACGCTTTTTGAACTGCTTCATTTGTACTATTTTTATAAACATCAAGATTCAAAAGACCAAAAACACCATATCCAGATGCTCTCGAAAGATAGTTGTGTTGTGATACCATCAGATTTTCTAGAACAGTTAACCCGGGAAACAATCGAACATTTTGAAATGTGCGCACTACCTTTGCATTTCGTGCAATAGAAAAATCAGACATCTTTTCAAGAAAATATTGTTTTCCTGAAGCATCTTTTAACAACAATATTCCTGTTTTTGGCTTATAAAAACCTGTAATACAATTAAAAACTGTTGTTTTTCCTGCTCCATTCGGACCAATTAATGCAGTAATTTTTCCTCGCATTATATCAAAAGACAAGCTACCTATTGCTATTAATCCGCCAAAGGTCATTGAAAGATTCTGAACTTTCAATATAAAGTCGCTTTCTAATGATTTTTTAACCACTAAAACCATAAAACTTGATCTTTCTTTTTAATTATTATTAAGTAACTTCTTCTTATCCAAGAGAATAGACGGTTGACGAAACCGACTTAAACCATGAGGATTCAATACCATTACCAAAATAAGAGCCAAGCCAAACAATAACATTCGATAAAGCTCTGGGGTAAAATTCTGACCAAATATAAAAGTCATAAAACTCATATTACGCAATATTTCAGTACCGCCAATTATAGCAAAAGCAGCAACAGTAATACCTAAAAGAGAAGTCATTCCACCAAAAACAACAATAGTCAAAATGATTACAGATTCTAAAAATCCAAATGACTCTGGAGATATAAAACCTTGTCTTGCAGCAAAAAAAGCTCCGGACACACCTCCCAGCACTGAGCTAACAAAAAAAGATCCCAGTTTAATAAAAGTAACATTTATTCCAAGAGAGCGACATGCTATCTCATCTTCACGCACAGCTTCCCAGGCGCGACCGATTGGCAAAGAACGTAAGCGAACAATAAGCCACGCTGCTAACAAGACAAAGAAAAAGAAAACATAAAACAAAAAAATCTTATAATAGATAGGTGAAAATGGAATATTGAATACACGCGAGAAACCATCTTGAGAAGCGTTAATCTTTATTCCAAAAAATGTCAGTTTTTTAATTCCAAAAATCCCTGAATTTCCATTAGTTAATGATCCCCAATTAACAGCTATAATACGAACAATTTCAGCTATCGCCAATGTGATAATAGCCAAATAATCACCTCGAAGTCTAATCGTAGATAAGCCGATTAAAACTCCAAAAAAACCTGAAACAATAGCAGAAAAAAACACAAGGCTCCATGGAGAAAAATTAAACTTCATCCCCAGTATAGCATACGTATATGCACCTATCGCATAAAAAGCAACATACCCGATATTAAGCAAACCTGTTACCCCAACAACAACACTTAAGCCCCACGCATGCATGATGTAAAGAAAGCCTTGTACCCCTAAATTATCCACATACTTTAAAGATCCATGCAGACCAAGAAAATAAACAACGACTAAAGGGTAGACTGCTGTCAGAGAAAACAATACACTTAAAGAGATTTTTTTAGAGAAACGCTTAGGATTAAATTGCATTAAAAACTTAAACGAATGTTTTTTGTCCTTTAACCAAAGCAACAACACCTGTAAAACTATTTTTCCTAAAAGCAAAACTGCTAAAAAAACAATTAATGTATTAAAACGAAATTTCCAAAGCATTTCATGATTTGCACCCTCGAAAATTTGAATACCAACAAATAAAAAAAACAATCCCAGTGATAAAGCACCTGTTATCAAAGTCTCTTTTAAAAAAGTGAATAACCCACAAAAAAACAATCTCTTAGATCTATCCATAACTAAACTTTCTCAACTTCAGGGCGCCCTAAAATACCTGTTGGCTTAAACAGCAACACTAAAATAAGTATAGAAAAAGTTGCAATATCTTTATACCCTACAGGTAAATAAGCAGACCAAAAGGACTCAATTAATCCAACTAATACGCCACCCAATACCGCTCCTGACATTGATCCAATGCCCCCTAAAACGGCTGCTGTAAAGGCTTTAATCCCAGGAAGATATCCTGAATAAAAAGAAATCACACCATAATAGATTAAATACATAATTCCAGCAATAGCAGCCAAAGAAGCAGCCACAACAAAAGTTATAGAGATAATCTTATCTACATTAATACCTAACAAAGCCGTCATTGTTGCATCTTGTTCAGAAGCACGTTGAGCTCTTCCAAAAGCAGTCTTATTAACAACAAACCAGAAAATAGACAAAAGAACGAGAGTAACACTAATGACAACAATCTGCTTAAGAGAAATATCTAATTTTCCTAATTTATAAATTTCATTCATCAAAGGAGGTATTGCTTTATTATAAGAGCCTTGAGATGCTTGAACAAAATTAGTAATGCTAATGGAAACACCTATAGAAGTAACTAACGGGGCTAATCTGAATGATTTACGCAATGGTCGATATGCAATCCGTTCAACAGACCAATTCCATAAACTACAGACAAAAACGGCTCCCATTAACATGATTGCCAAAACAACTATGATTGATAGCTCTGGAAAAGATGTCGTTAAAACACTAAAAATGATAAATCCAGAGAAGCCACCAAGCATGAATATATCACCATTAGCAAAATTAATCATTCTCATAATACCATAGACCATTGTATATCCAATAGCTATGAGCCCATATATTGATCCAAGGGCTAAACCATTTATCAGCTGCTGGATAAAATAATTCATAGTCACCTCCTCTTTCTCAAAAACTGAATAATATTCAATTTCTTACTGAAAAACTTAAAAACTATAGGATATCAAAAAAGACATCTCAACTTTAGATCTAAATTTTGACATAAAAATAAAATGTAATTATCCATAAAGGATAAAATTTAGAAAAAGCTTGTTTCGCTAGGAATTATAATAGAACACCCATCATTAAACTAACAAAAAGAAATCTATTAATCAACACCATTTTCTATTTATAATTTAAAACTCATCTTAACTTGTTCAAAAAACTAACAACCAGATTTATGCCTTAGATATCTCAGTGAAGTATATCAATATACTCTTATCCTGCTTATGAGTTTTATAGTCTCTTGATAATATAACAAAATAATCAATAATTTATTTTCAATTATTTTTATAATTTTATTCTTTATTGTCTGAAATTTAGGTTTTTTTAAACCTACTGTTTTACACTACTTAAAATTAATGGTCTTGAGTGTGTGTTTTAGAGAGTACAATGGCCGAAAAAATGCAATCCCGAATAAAATATGTAATTGGTCCAGATGGAAGTCCACTAACCATAGCAAACCTACCTCCACCAAATACTCAACGTTGGGTAATTCGAAGAAAAGCAGAAGTAGTAGCAGCTGTACAAGGAGGGCTATTAACCCTTGAAGAGGCATGTCAACGCTATAAGCTGACTGTAGAAGAATTTCTTTCATGGCAATCATCTATACTGGATCATGGCCTTGCTGGCCTACGAACAACCCGGATTCAACAGTATCGCAATTAAACAAAACTTCTTTTGAATATATTTCAAGACACCGTTTTCTTTAATAAGAAATTAATATCCCCCCTCTTCTCGTAAACAGGGGATAAAAATATCGCCTTATAAAAAACTTTATCTTTTATAAGATACCTATGAACAAGATCTTATTATCTCTTCTCGACCTTCTAAAGAAATAACACGGGCATATTCTGATTCTAGATCAGCTAAAGCTGCCTCAATGATTTCCTGTTGCACAAGAAGATTGTCAATTGACATCATCAAGTTGACAACACGTTGACGAGCAGACTTAGCAAATGTGGGATATGCAAAGTGATTCGAATCAGAAATACCCGATTTCTGTTCCTCCAAAATAATCTGTTGCTCCAAATCATTTGTTATTCTTCTAAATTCAGCTATCATTTTTTCCATCTGCTTGAATTGACGACGCTTTTCATTTAGTTGAAACTCTTTCAAGCGAACTAATTCTGATTGTAATTTCATTAATTTTCTCCTACAGGCAAAAATTCTAGCGTAAAAATATTTAAAACCCGTCTATTAAACAAAAAAACCAGAAAAATTTCAAATTGGTTTACAAAAACCTACAAACGGTAACCTTTCGTTTACGAGCATAGTTAATAATAAAATATATCGTTTAAAGGGCAGTAAACAAAATTCTCTTAAACGGTTAAAAGTAGCGCATTATTTTAGAAAGATGGATCAAAGTGATATTATAATGTGGCAATAATGAAACATTCGATACTAAAATTGTTAAAGAGAAACGCAAATCTATAGATAAAAAAATCAGGTAACTTATTCCCTTTCCATGATGAATCTTAATTTGTTAGCCATTTTTGATAACTTTTAAAATAAAGCGGCAAATAGATTATAAATGTAAGTGAACTAAGGTAGCCTACTAAAATGGCAAAAGGGGATAATTGATGCGGATTCTACTGATTGAAGATGACAGCGCAATAGCACATAGTATAGAGCTTATGCTGAAATCAGAAAATTTTAATGTATATACAACTAATTTAGGAGAAGAAGGCGTAGATCTAGGAAAACTTTATGACTACGATATAATACTCTTAGACTTAAACTTACCTGACATATCTGGGTATGAAGTGCTGCGAACCTTGCGTCTCTCAAAAATAAAGACCCCTATACTTATCTTATCAGGTATGAGTGGTATCGAAGAAAAAGTAAGAGGATTAGGCTTTGGTGCAGATGACTATATGACAAAACCTCTCCATAAAGATGAGCTAGTTGCACGTATCAATGCAATTGTCCGTCGATCTAAAGGACATGCTCAATCAGTAATTGTAACAGGAGATTTAATTGTTAATCTTGATAGTAAAACTGTTGAAGTAGGGGGACAGCGTGTTCATCTAACTGGGAAAGAATATCAAATGTTAGAACTTCTTTCACTTCGTAAAAACACAACGTTAACAAAAGAAATGTTTCTAAACCACCTATACGGAGGAATGGACGAACCAGAATTAAAAATCATTGATGTATTTATTTGTAAGTTGCGCAAAAAATTAAGCAATGCTTCTGGAGGTGCAAATTATATAGAAACAGTCTGGGGTCGTGGTTATGTATTAAGAGAACCTAACAGTAGAGACTATCTTGAAACCGCGTAACTAAAAATAAGCCTGCTACTCAGCTTTTGCATAAGAAATAAAAAGATTTCTGTGAAACAGAGATAATTTTATATTAAACGCTAACCAGGCTTATTATTAATATCATTCATAGAAATAAAGCTTTTTTATTTATCAGCTAAATATGGCAACTCATGAGAGTTAGAAAAATTCCTAAAGATAAAGCTTAAAATCTTACGATTAAAGGGTTTTAACAAAAAATCAGTAACACCTGCACCCGCAGCTTTTTGCATCTTTTCTAGATCTACTTCAACTAACATATAATATATAATAATATTTTTTTGTGAAAGATCGGTTCGAATATATGATATAAACTCAAGAGAATCTTCTATTGCTGCATCAACGATTATATAATTAGGTAAAGATTTTTTACAAAATTCTTTTGCTTCCTGAACATTAGAAGCTTCAGAAAAAGAAAAACCTAATTCTTTAAATAAACAAACACCAACTCGTCTAACAACATAAGATGCATCAACTAATAGCAACCTTTGCATGACGATTCCCCTTGCTAACTAAAACATGCTTATCTTTAAAACAACTTTAAACGATAGCTCCCTAATGGATAGTTAACTGTCTACGAGAAATTATGAGTATAACATACCAAAACGGTACTGAAGACTATTTTACACTTGCTATAAAAAAAATATTTTCATCGTTTACCTCATAAGACAAAGATATTCCGTTCTCATGAGCCAATAATACAGTATAATAAAAATGCACATTATATGAATCAATTATCACATCTTGTGCTCCCGATAAAATTTGAATAAAATACTTAGGGACACGCATTGAATCTCCTTTAACCATGAAAGAGAGACGTGGCTTGTTATTAGAATTTGTAATGCTAATATTGATATCCCCTCCCTTAGGAATAGTATGATAACTAACCATAAAAAGATTTAGTAAAAGTTTAATATTGTCTTTAAAAAGCTCAACCTCAGAACGTTCCCATGTGATTGAAACTTTTTTTTCAATATCAATAAAATCTTTTATAATTTTTTCAATTTCATCAAAATCCAAAAGTGAACTCTTTTTACTGAAATATCCTAAAGCCAGTCGCAAAAATTTGAGACGAACAATCGCATGTAAAGCGCTAATACGAATCAGATCTAACGCTTCTTTATCATCAACTGCTCCCTCGTCTAAAAGTTCTAGGCCATTATTTACGGCCCCTACTGGTGAAATAAGGTCATGACAAATACGACTACAAAGTAACGAAGAAAGATCACTCGCAGAAAGATTAAAATTAATTGTATTGATCACAACAGATCTCCCCTTAAGTTTTATCCTGAGATTATATTATACGACAATAAAACCTAAGGAAAATAATTTATAAGCTTTCATTAAAAATAATACTATACTTAACAGGTTTAGTTTATTAAAGTGATTTAATTTATATGTAATTAAAGTAATAAATTGGAGATTAAATGTGTATTTTATATCTGCAACCTTTAAGTAAGGCATATATAAATCTTATTAAAACAACATATATTCTAATCGTATCTTCTTTATGCATCCTATGGATCAATACTCCTGCATTTGCAAGACTTGAAGATAAAGATCAATACTCTTTAGATGAAATTGTTCAAACAGGAAGTAATTTCTTTGGATCTGCTAGTGGTGGATTAGCCAAAATTGTTGAAAATGCTTTTGAAAATTATGGTCTTCCTAATGGATATATTCTAGGACGAGAAGGAACAGGATCTTTAATATTAGGGGTAACATATGGGGAGGGTACACTTAATACAAGAAATGCAGGACAATATAATGTATTTTGGCAAGGACCATCACTAGGATTGGATGTAGGCGGCAATGGAAGTCGTTGTATGATGCTTGTATATAACCTACCTAATATAAATTCAATTTATACTCGCTATGGCAGGGCAGGTGTTTCAGCATTTATTGTTGCTGGATTAGGAATGACAGTACTTCGTAATAAAGAAATAACAATTGTTCCTATTCGAACCGGACTTGGTTTGCATCTTGGCATAAGCGCTGGCTACCTAAAAATAAGTCCAACACCTACATGGAATCCATTTTGATTGAATATTATATAAAAACATGAACTTTTTATTGTATGAAAAATATCAAATATATACTTAAGGTCATTAATTAAATAACAATCGAAAAAATATAGTTTTTATTAACAGGGAAAAAATTGATTTCTAAAAAAATAAATGAATTTATAGTTGCGTCTGAGTTATGGAATCATGCTTCTGAAATTCGTAGTCTCCTGCAAGATCATCTCTCTCCTGATCAGAAGAAAACAATTCAAAATAAAGTAGATATGCTTGCTGCACGCATTGTTGCACTTGCAGCCCTTCAAGAAGGAGAAAATTCTCCTATTTATGATCTTTTAAAAACACAAGGCATAATAGAAAGCAAACTTACTAACCTAACATTTAATGAAATTGATCGTCTTAAGGTTGAACTAGAAAAATAATTTCTAGTTTTAGAGCATACATATTTCTTTAGAAATTAATTAATCAAAATGGGTTCTATGTGTTTTGATGGGCTTTTTTTAGCATTCCATAGAAACTTCCATGTTCATGATGTTTGAAAAACTAGAAAACAATACTCTCTTTCTTTTATATAATTTATTTATCAACATTTCACACACTATAGAACTACAGGAATTATCTCAATAACAGCTTATCCATTTATTCAAATCAGCTTAACTCACATGTGTACTTACAATAAATTCGGTCATATCAACATACATTTTCTTTAACGAAGGCTCATCTAAATAGGGCGCATGACCTGTATCATACAAATAAAAACTTATATTCTCATGCAATTTGGGTGAGATAGGCAAATGATCCATATCATACTTTGCAGTAAAATAGGGAGTTGCTAAATCATAAATACCACTAATTACCATTACTTTCATTGCAGGAACTTCTTTCATAATAAATGCAAGAGTTGGCAACACATTTAATGATTTTTTACTCCACCTCCAACTGGAAAACGGATCACTAGAAGCTAATTTATAATTTTGTTTAAAATAAAACTTTAATGTTTTTTCTAAATAATTATTAATTTGAGCAGCATACGCATAATAAATTGCTGATGAACTTGGATCATGATGACCTTGTAAAGGCACCTTATCCATTGACGAGCCACTGAAACGAGCATCTAAACGACCAATGACTTCATCTCTATCGTTTAACAACTTTTTAGAAAATTCCTCGTCATTCAAACGCAAATCAGCCTTAATCCAATCATCAGTAGAAATACCTGTAAACTGATAAAGTTGTGCAGCGATATTTTTTTTATCATTTTTTGATAAGTTAATGCCTTTCTGCAAAGCCTTAGCATAAGGACCTAATGCAAACTGCTCCACATTACTCAAAAAAATCTTTTGATCTTCATGTTTTCCTGGCAACATATTATGATACCAGGCGATAGCGGCATAAGTAGGTAATGTAAGATAATAAGGATAATCTATACCTGGACTTAAAAGAGAAGTATCAATATTAGTATAATAATTCATCACTGGCGATATAAGAATAATACCATTAACACCTACACCGTTTATACCAAGATCTTCAGCCAATAGTACAGAACGTACTGTACCATAGCTTTCGCCCAATAAATATTTCGGTGAATTCCAGCGTTGATGATCGGTTAAAAATTGAATTATAAATTGTGAAAACGCATGAGAATCACCATGAGAACCGTAAACGTTTATTGCACTATCTCTATTTTCTTTTTCTCTTTCAATTTTAACGTTAGATGTACTAAAAAAATTACCGTAGCCTGTACCTGGGGCATCAATAAAAACCAGATCACTAGAATCAAGAAGGCTATATTCATTATTGATCATCTGATACGGTGGAAGCTTTGTTGTCTGGGGCGAAGGGGGTACAACACGCTTAGGTCCTAATCCTCCTATATGTAGATGAGTAGAAGATGAACCAGGGCCACCACCATAAACAAACGTTATAGGGCGTTTTTCACTCTCGTTTTTTTTGAAATACGCAATATAAAAAATACGCGTTACTGGGTCAGCACCATCATCGATGTACAACTCTAACATACCTGTTTCAGCCTGATAATTAATATTTTTCTTACCAATAACAACTGAGCCTTCTGTTATATTTACATTCCGATTTGATGTTACATGAACAGGTGTTAACTCCTTCTCTTTTTGATCATTTGCCAATACTGGTATCTTTAACCAAAGAAAAACAATACATAAAACAATCAAGATCCTTTTCAAATCAATTAATCTTTTTAAAATATACATTAATAATAATATCCATAAAAAATAACAAAAATTAAACACAAGTTCTTTAAAAAATCAACATATAATATAGATAGCAGATCATGTAAAGGATCTTTTAATTATAGTTTAATATTAATTCGATGCAGGATAGTTAGGGCTTTCGCGTGTGATTATTACATCATGTGGATGAGACTCTTTTAATCCGGCCCAAGATATACGTACAAAAACTGCCTTATCCTGAAACTCTTTTATACTACCTGCCCCAACATAACCCATAGATGCCTTAAGACCACCTGCCAACTGATGAAGAACAGAAGAAACTGGCCCCTTATAAGGAACCTGCCCTTCTACTCCTTCTGGAACTAACTTTAATGCATCTGTAATCTCATCTTGAAAATATCGCCCTGCCGAGCCACGTGACATAGCCGCAACAGAACCCATTCCTCGATAAGCCTTAAAGGAACGACCTTGATATAAAAAAACTTCTCCTGGACTTTCATCGGTCCCAGCCAACAATGAACCAATCATAACAGCTTCAGCACCTGCAGCAATTGCTTTAGCAATATCGCCAGAAAACTTGATACCCCCATCAGCAATGACAGGAACAGATGAACGTTGAGCAATCTCAACAGCAGACATAATTGCTGCAAGCTGAGGAACTCCGGCACCTGTTACAATTCTTGTTGTACAAATCGATCCAGGCCCAATACCAACCTTAACTATATCAGCACCAGAATCAATAAGCGCAGCTGTCCCTTCAGCAGTTGCAACATTACCAGCCATCACTAGCATAGAACTGAATTTTTTCTTAATCTCTTGTACAGTCTCAAGAATTTTTTGTGAATGGCCATGAGCAGTATCTATAACAACAAGATCTACTCCTGCATCAACGAGAAGTTCTATTCGCTCATTTGCATCTTTACCTACTGAAACAGCAGCAGCAGTCCGAAGACGTCCTTCATTGTCTTTAGTTGCATTTGGATTAAGTTTCGACTTTTCTATATCTTTAACAGTAATCAAACCGATACAACAGCCATAATCATCTACAACCAAAAGTTTTTCAATACGATGATGATGAAGCAAACTTTTAGCTTCCTGGAGAGAAACGCTCTTTTTAACAGTGATAAGCTTTTGAGTCATCAACTCTCCAACTTTCTGGGAAATATCAGATGCAAATCGTACATCTCTATTAGTGAGGATCCCCACCAAACGCCCAGCCTTGACGTAAGAAGGATGAGACGAATTATCCTCAACAACTGGAATACCAGATATACTATGCTTTTTCATCAAATCTAGTGCTTGAGCTAAGGATGAATTTGGAGAAATCGTTACTGGATTAACAACCATACCACTTTCAAATTTTTTAACCTGACGAACTTGTTCAGCCTGTTCAAAAGGAGATAAATTTCGATGTATAACTCCTAGGCCACCAGCCTGCGCCATAGCTATAGAAAGACGAGAATCTGTTACTTTATCCATGGCAGCTGATATAATAGGAAGGTTAAGTTCAAAACCTTCAGCGATCTTTGTAGTAATATTAATATGTGCTGGCAAAACTTCAGAATATCCTGGCAGTAACAAAACATCATCAAACGTTAAAGCTTCACGACCTGTTGACGTTTCGATAATTTTTGCCATAACCTTACTCCCAATGATAAGCTCTTCTGTGCAGCTGAAATAATTTCAAATAAAACACTAAAACAGCAATTTTTTAAGACTGATAAAGTCTTAAATAAAAGATTTTACTTATTTCTTACTAACTTGATGCATATGATTATCTAAAATTTTCTGCCAATGCCCAGGATGCCTTGGAGATTGTCTCTTTATATATTTATACTCAGTCTTTAACCACAATAATATATCATCGTGCATATTATCAAGTATAAAATCACCCCTATCTGTCCTTACAACAAGAACAGCATGGGCCTGAGTGTCTGGCTTTAACACAACGGTAATCAGCAAATCTGAAACAGGAAACCCTTTTTCTAAAAGTTTTTTTCTCTTTATAAGAACAAAGTCTTCACAATCAGCAGCCGTAACAGGATATTCCCACTTTTCTTCAACTCCATATATCTCTTGATCTGTTAACGACTTATAAGAAACATTCACTAGATGGTTAATAGAATTAAGTACTTTCCATCTTTTATCAGTTAATTTAAATCTACCTTTATCTCCACCAACATATTGACACTCCTTAAAATATTTTTTGCAGAATTCATAATGACCTATAGGCTGAGAAGTTGGGCCTGAAATCAGCATTTTCGATTTTTCTTGAGCATTAATCGAAGGAATATACAATAACAAGGAAAACATAGCACTTATTGCTAATAGACTTTTTTCCTTCATATACTCTCCAAAATCTTTTTAGAAGAGTAATAACAAACTTTTTTATTACTTCAAAAAAATAAAAATTTTTATAAGAATATACTTAAATCTGGGTAAGAGTGTCTCTTACGGAGATTTAAATAAAGTATAATATCTATCTAAAAAAATTAATATTTTTGAAAAAGTCAAAGTTAAACTAATTAACACATTCTCGAAAATATTTTTATATAAAAAAATTATAAAATAGGTATTATAGATCTCATCTTTATCATAAAGAAAATTTCTCATAACTTTAATAAAAGCAAAAATGATTTAACATCTCTTTTGGCTGAACTTCAGAAAATGCTATAGCAACCCCTTCGGGAGAAGAACGAACAACACGCGCAGATATGCCATTAAACTGTACGATCGAATTAAGTTGTAGTGTCAATTCTGTCTTTAAAAAAACTCCAGATAATGATATATTAACAACTTGACAAGGATAAGACTTTTTATTTTCCAAAATTAATGTTGCATCACTTTTACGTGGAAATATACGCTCATGCTGTCGATGATCTTGCAATTTTAACTCGTCTTTATTGGCTAACCAAACTAGCTTCGATGCTAATTTTTGTCGATCTTTGTCAAGAGCTCGAATTGTTGCCACAAAAGCATTCTTAGTATCATCAACTTTTATGATGTTACCTTCTATACGACCAATCTTTTCGACAAAAATAATAACAAAGTCTGTCAGCTTCATAAAAACATTACAAGAAAAACAAATATCTCCTGGAGATATCTCATGAACAAAACACTGATGCTCACTATTATCAATCAATAGAAGCACAGCGTTCAATTGAACGCCAACCCGTTGAAATGCTCGTTGATCAAGAAATTGTGGATTGCGGAAATTGTAAGACATCATGGATCATAATCTCTGATAAATTTCTAATAGAGATATCAGTATAACTGATATCTTTTAACAGATTGTTTTTTAAACAACCATACAGTTTAAATATCAATACTCTTTTTTATCTCCATTAAAAACTTTAAAGTGCAACATTTTTTTACGATAATAACCAAACCAAGAATCCTCCACAGAAGACGAAGTATAAAAATCAAAAGCCTTCTCTTCTAAAGAAGAGTTTTCTATTTTTGTGTCATCTATTATTGTAAAATGATTGATTTTCAGAATTTCAATTGGAGACGCAATATAGCGGAATTCCTTACCATCTATACTCAAACAGCCAAGAATTCTATCACAACCTACATCCCCAGAACACAACGGCATGAGCACAACCTCGACTTCTAGTAATTGCTTGTATATTGTCTGACTCGATGCATAAATAATAAGTGATTTCAGTTTTTTCATCACATCTTGAGCTAACATCTCACTCTTTTTTTTAAAGACATTGTCCCAAATTTCAGAGAAAAATTTTCCATTCAACTCATTTTCAAATATCATACAAATTTCAGTGCCTGCTAACCGAAAGTGAAATTTAGAATCAATAATCTCAAGAATAAATAAGTTGGATAAAAAATGACTTATTGGTGCTAGCTTAATCAGCTTCTGCAAGAGAACGCTCTCATCTCCACGCAATTTATTCCAATAATCAAAGACCTTTTTACTCGTTTTTAAACGCATTATTAATCTTATCCTAAATTAAAACAGCACAATGATTTAAAAATAAGATTCAGCTAAAAATAAACAACCAATGCACATATTAATAACTTATACTAAATTCATTAATATCTGTATATTCAAAATTAATAGAAACAATAGAAAAACAATCTTCTATGCACTAATCCCCTAGAAATAAAAATTCATTATACAAAATATGCATATTACCCAGTTAACCATAAAACCTATTGATTGTTACCATAAACAATCTTTGGATCAAACAGCCGTACCGAATCAAACACTCTTTTTTTTATCTTGTGTCCGTCCAAATACACAATAGAATAAAAACATGATCGACGACCTGTATGACAAGCAGCCTGCCACTTAGGTAAATATACCTTAAGCTGCACACAGTCTTGATCACAATCAATAAGAATCTCCTCAACTCTTTGAAAATGACCGGAAACTTCTCCCTTTTTCCAAATTCTATTACGAGAACGACTAAAATAATGAGCGATACCGGTTTCAAGAGTAAGAGACAAAGCTTGCTCATTCATATGAGCAACCATTAAAAGATCACCATCTTTAACATCTGTTATAACCGCTGTAATTAAACCATTCTCATCAAAACGTGGTTTGAATGTATCTTCATCTTGCAGAGCTTCTTTATCTGAAGAAAGAAAATGGCTCATAATTTCTACCTATTCATAAATCATAAACATTTCATCTGTCATAACCAACCATTTTCATAAAACGACTCTGATTTTCAGATATATTAGAAAATACACCCGTAAAAGAAGTGGTAATGGTTTTAACATTTACTGTTCGAATCCCACGCATGGACATGCACATATGCTCACCTTCAACAAGAATAGCAACACCTCGAGAATGCAGAACTTTCTCCATACCATTAGCAATCTGGGCGGTTATTTTTTCTTGTGTTTGCAATCGATGCGCATAAAGATTTACAATACGAACAATTTTTGACAAGCCAATAACACGTTTTTCAGGGAAATATGCTATATGTGCTTTACCAATAATTGGCACGATATGGTGCTCACAATGTGAAAAAAATGGAATGTCCTTTAATAAGACAATATCATTATAACCACCAACCTCTTCAAAAGAAGAAGCCGCCATATTATCAATACTTTTATTGTAACCATCAAAGAGTTCGGCATATGATTTGACAACGCGGGCAGGTGTATCTTTAAGCCCTTCACGTTCTGGGTCATCCCCTATCCACCTAATAATTGTTTTTACAGCTTCCTCTACTTCTTTTAAAGTGGGCTTTACAGGTTTCAAATCAGAATAAGACAATATCTTCCATCCGTATTTTAGTTATCCAAACTCGCCATAAGCCTTAATCAATGAACTCCCTTTGGCTGAGAAACCAAACTCATACAATATATATATAATATTTACGATTACCATAAAAAATGCATTACTATATATATAAATTATTACACACCTTACAACGCCAAGGCACAACAACAAATATTGTATATTTATTTTTTATAAGGAGTCTTGTATTATTCTTCAAATTTTAACAGATTTTCTGAATTCTTTAAGGCATAAGACAATTATGAATTTCATAAAAAATCTTCCTTGTTCCCTTTATATAGAATATACTTTTTCTAAAATAAAGTTCACCTTGAACAAAAAAAGGAGTGATATCTTTGTCCAAAAAAGATAATTATCGAAACCGCAATTGGATTGGACACTTTCCTAAAACACCTGGTCGATTGATTGGCATGGGACTAATTCGAATCTACCAACTCACATTTTCTAATTTGATAGGAAACTCTTGTCGACATCTACCAACCTGTTCAGAATACGCATACGAGGCGATTGCACGTTATGGATTATGGATTGGCGGATGGTTAAGCTTATTTCGAATATTGAAATGTGGACCTTTTGGATCTCATGGGTTTTGCCCAGTACCACAAAACATTCAAAAACCAATACAATGGAGAATGCTCCTGTGTGGCAGAAAAAAGAAATAATCTCTTAAATCTATGATAAACAGTACCATTCATAAAGATTTACAAAGCAATGGAAAAGAAGTCATATCCTCTCATCAAGCAAGAATTATGGGCTTTACGTCAACACTGGATTGATATTCTGGAAACAGAACGTCGTTTATCCCGATTAACTGTAGAAGCATATGAACGAGATACACGCCAGTTTCTTATCTTTATGACATCTTATACAGAAGCTCCTATAGGAAAAAAAACGATATGCGAATTACATCCATCTGCCCTGCGTGCTTTTATTTCTTCCCGTCGTCATGAGGGAATTACAGCGAATTCTTTAAGACGCACTCTTTCTGCCATCAGATCTTTTATTAAATATCTTGAAAAAGAAATTCATCTTAACTCGGCAAAAATTCTTGCAATTCAATCACCTAGAAAACAAAAATCTCTTCCAAAAGCTCTAAACGAAATACAAACATTAAAGCTATTTCATGAAAAAATAAATATCCATAAAGAATCCTGGATGAATGCTCGTGACTTAGCCATTTTATATCTTCTTTATGGCTGTGGATTGCGTATCTCTGAAGCACTTGCACTTACACCAGAAGATATACATAATAACGAGGAATCTTTACGTATTCATGGTAAAGGAAAAAAACAAGACTAGTGCCTTTTTTATTTCCTGCGAAACAGGCTACTATACAATACTGCAAGATTTATCCTTTTCCTCTTGTACCTAAAGCTCCTATTTTCCGTGGTTTACATGGGAAACCTTTGAATCCAGGAGTATTCCAACGTACTATACGAGACCTCCGGAGAAGATTAGGGTTACCAGAAACTACGACTCCTCATACTTTTCGCCATTCGTTTGCCACCCATTTGCTTTCTAAAGGCGCGGACCTACGCTCCATTCAAGAACTTTTAGGACATTCCAATTTATCAACTACCCAAGTTTATACAGATATTGAAAGTACAAATCTTTTGAAGATATATGATCGCTCTCATCCACGTTCATCAGAAAATATTAAAAATTTCATTTTAAACTCTAAAAAATGAACGATTCTCAAAATTATAGATGTATTCAAAAAATTGGAAAAACAATTCTTTCCTGCTCATAACCTAAAGCTTAACCTTGGGATGGATTACTAATGAATGTTTTTCATCTCTTTTCTTTAAAAGGAAGCATTGATGCGCTTTACTATTGCAATTTTAAGCACAGTCTTTCTGGTTAACAAGAGTGTTGCTGAAGAAAGAAAAGAATACCAGAATAATAACAAATCATCCTCTATAACCTTCCAAAAAGAAAGAAACAGTGCCCTCAGAAAAATTGCAAATGCTATTCCCAATAGTAAAGGTATATTCTGGATGATTACCAAAGAAAATGTTGCTCCATCCTATCTACTTGGGACACTCCATCTTACAGATCCACGCCTACATCTATCTCCAAAGATACAATCTATTTACAACAAAATGCAAACTATTGTTGTTGAATCTGCTGATATCAGTGACACAAAAGCTATTCTTGCTTTGATAAAAAGTAATCCAGATTTAGTGATATTTACAGATAAAAAAACAATAAACGATTTTTTATCTTCTGAAATGTTGAAGATTTTAGAAAAAAATCTTAATCAACGAGGATTGAATTTAAAATCTACAAACCACTTAAAACCATGGATATTAAAAAGCATCGTTACTACTCCTGCTCATGATTTTATTGCCCAATCTCATGGTATTGATTTTTTTGATAAAAAACTTGCACTTGAAGCACTTAGCGCTAGGAAAAAATTACAAGGTCTAGAAACCTTAAAAGAACAGCTTTCTCTTGTAGCATCTATTCCTCTTCAAACCCACATAGATCTACTCATTGACGCTTTAAAGACAAGTGATAACACTGATACCCTGACAGAAGAGATTATAAATCTTTATCTGCAAGGAGACATTGGAATGATCATTGCTAAAATTGAAGCTTCAATTCCTAAGGATAGCCCTACAGAAAAAAATTACAAAATATTTGAAGAAAAAATTCTTGTGGAACGAAATCAGCTAATGCTAGAAAAATCTCTTCCTATATTAAATAATGGTAACGCATTTATAGCTATCGGCGCATTGCATTTGCCTAAATCACAAGGATTTATTGAACTTTTGCGTCAAAAAGGATTCTCTGTAACCAGGATACAATAATAAAACCTTCTCTTAATCAAGAAAAACTCTTAATAATTTTAAGTCTAAAAATATCCTATAGTCTGTACAAGAAGTAGCAACAATACCTTTATTTAAATCATTACCAATAAAAATACCTGGCCTCTTTGAGAGTATAATATTAATGTTATCTCAATAGATGAGAATATACATCACACTTACCTAGACCAAACACAACCTAGATTGCCAAAAATCCATCTTTATCTATTTATCATGTTGATAAAGCATACTTCACATAATGATTCTAAAAAAACTAAAAACAAGGAAAAGGTCAAGAGTATTGCATGACAAAAAGAGACTGGATATTGAGATTAAAATCATTATATATTATATTTTAACTATTTTTCTTGATCTCGTACCCATAAAAAGAAATATTTTCTTCTTAGACAAGATTTTTTTGAAAAATAAAAGCTGACGGAAGGTTGTTAATTTTTAAGCATGGATATATTTAATGCACTATTAAGCAAGCCTTCTTGCAAATATATTGAAAATAAATGATCTTATTAAAAGAAAGTATTCTGAAAAACTATGGCTTTTAAAATTGCAGTTGTCGGAGCAACAGGAAATGTTGGTAGAGAAATCCTCAATATTCTTGCTGAGCGAAATTTCCCAGCTCGAGAAGTTGTTCCCTTAGCATCAAGGCGTTCAATTGGCTTAGAACTTTCTTATGGACAAAAAACTATCAAGGTTCGCAATCTTGAAGATTATGATTTTTCTGATACTGATATTTGTCTTATGTCAGCAGGAAATGAATTATCAAAAAAGATCTCTCCTAAAATAGGAGCTACTGGCTGTATTGTGATTGATAACTCCTCAGCCTGGCGCTATGACATCAATATTCCACTCATTGTACCAGAAGTAAACCCTGAAGCCATATATCTCTATTCTAATAGAAATATTATCGCAAATCCTAATTGTTCAACCATTCAACTCGTTGTTGGTTTAAAACCACTCCACGATTTTGCATCTATAAAGCGTATTGTTGTTTCAACATATCAATCAGTCTCTGGCGCAGGAAAAGAGGCTATGGATGAGTTATTTACTCAAACACGAGCTGTCTTTGTAGCCGATCCGGTAGAAAAAGAAAATTCACGAAGCGTATTGCTTTCAATATTATTCCACACATTGATCTTTTTATGGAAGATGGATCAACTAAAGAAGAATGGAAGCTGCTTGTCGAAACAAAAAAATACTTGATCCAAAAATCAAAGTCACTGCTACTGCTGTACGTGTTCCTGTATTTATTGGGCACGCAGAAGCAGTAAATATAGAGTTTGAAGAAAGTATTACAGCTGAACAAGCACGCGATATTTTAAGTAAAGCCCCTGGTTGTTTAGTTTTAGATAAACACGAAGATGGAGGATATATAACACCTTATGAGTGTGTTGGTGAAGATGTTGTATATATTTCACGCATCAGGGAAGATGAAACTCTCGAAAATTGTCTTAACTTATGGCTTGTTTCTGATAACTTGCGTAAAGGAGCAGCATTAAATACCGTTCAAATTGCTGAGCTTTTGGTGGAACGTAATCTTGTAAAAAATTCTCATTAAATTATCCTTATCAAAAGGAGCATGATCAATGCTTTTTAAAAATCCTAAGTTATTAATAATAAGTTCTATAATTGCAGTAGTTTTACCTGAATTAGCCTTAGCCTGTGGAAATACAAGCGATGGATTCAAAAAATGGTTATCAAACGCTCATACCGATGCAATAAATAAAGGAATAGATCAAGAAATCCTTAACAAAATATTCCCCACTATCTCTTATAATTTAGCGACGATCAATGCCGACCGCAATCAATCAAGTTTGAAGCTTTCCTTTGATGATTTCTTACAAAAACGTGGAGTTAATAACATTGTTAACAAAGGAAAAGTACTTAAAAAAAAGTATGCCAATCTTTTTAAATCTATCAAAGAAATTTATGGAGTTCCTGCTGGTCCTTTACTCGCAATCTGGGGTATGGAAACTGCCTTTGGTACTTCCATCGGCAAACAGCACACACTTTCTGCCTTAGCAACGTTAGCGTATGATTGTCGTCGCTCCGCTTTTTTCACCGAACAATTTAATATTGCCTTGGAACTCATTGCAGAAGGGAAAATGGACCCAAACTCTCGAGGTGCTCTTCACGGAGAAATTGGACAATTTCAATTTCTTCCAAGCAACTTAAAAAAATTTGGTGTAGACGGCAATAATGATAATGTGGTTGATATTATCAACTCTAAAGCAGATGCTTTTGCTTCAACCGCTAATTTCTTTAAAAAGAATGGCTGGCAACCTGGGGTAGGATATCAACCAGATGAACCAAATTTTAAAGCTATTAAATCGTGGAATGCGTCAACTGTGTACCAAAAAGCAATAGCCTATGCGGCTGCCAAAATCGATGAAATCAAATTAAAAAAAGTATATTAGTCATAATATGTTTTCAATACATTGAATGACTCAATTTTTCTTTAAAGAAACAACCACTATCGTTTTGATGAAAGAGAAAAAGTAAGAACACTAACACGTGAAGCTCCTGCTTTTTTAAGAACATTAGTTGCAGCAGTCACTGTTGTACCAGTTGTATAAACATCATCGACAAGAACTATTTTCTTCCCTGCCACTAACTTTTCTAATCCTTTAACCAGAATAAAGGCATTACGCAAATTTTCCTCTCTGGATTTTAAAGATAATCCAACTTGTGTTCGAGTAGAATGGATACGTATAAGGGTTCCAAAAAGGGCAGGTTTATTACTATATAAAGCAATTAAACGCGCCAACTCAGCAGATTGATTATATTTCCTCTCTATTAAACGTAATCGATGTAAAGGTACAGCTATAATCAAATCACTATCAATAATTAATGTATGACCAACACGTAGCATCCAAGACGCCATCATGGGAGCAAGATCAATACGGTCATAATATTTCAAAAGATGAACAAGATCACGAGCTACTCCTTCATGAAGGGCTACTGAGCGTAATTTATAAAATGCTGGAGGATTGGTTATTACCTGAATATTGAGGGCACCCTTACCATGATTATATGCAAAAGGAGTTCCCATAATTGGACACATTGGAGAAGATATAAAACAAACACCTGCCCAGCACTTTGCACACAAACAACGGCGACGATCTACAATAATTTTACAAATAGGACAAAGATGGGGATAAAGAAAATTCAGAAAAGTCCGAGAAAAATCCTGAACCAATAATTTTCCTTGATTTAAATAATATAAAAGAGCTTTTTGTCCTTTTAAAAAAGACATATTAAAATTAATGTTTCTATTCAAAAATTATTCTTTTACTTGATTGGATTGATTTCTTTACATCAACACTATTATAGAAAACAGGTTAGCATATTTACCCTTTCTGACTATAAAAACCCTACATTTTATTGTCCATTTTCTTAATATTGCTGTCTTGGATAGTGTTCTATATTACACTTCTTAAATGATAGTCTGGGAAATCAATATTCAGTATAAAGCCAAAAATAACAGAAATATTATTTCTACACTTTTTATAAAATAATTGACAAGATATCTGAGAGACCTTTAGAATCTTTTGCATGCCCAGGTGGCGGAATTGGTAGACGCGCAGGTTTCAGGTACCTGTACTGCAAGGTTTGGAGGTTCGAGTCCTCTTCTGGGCACCAAAATATTGATAAAAAATTTTCATCATTGAAATGAATAAAATTTTTCAAGATATCTTAATCTCTCACAGGTTTTTATTCAGAAAATTTCTGACACAGATAATTTTTATAATTTGCTCCAGATAATTCTGATCTATTGCATTAAAAGCATCAAGTTTATCGCTATCAATGTCCAAAACCAACTTCGTTTCTCCTTTATATACGAGAGGAACAACTATTTCAGATTTTGATAAACTGCTACAAGCAATATGCCCAGGAAATTGATTAACATCTGGAACCAGAATTGTTTTTTGATTACTTGCCGCTTGACCGCAAACACCACTGCCAAATGGAATACGCACACAAGCCAATAGCCCCTGAAATGGCCCAAGTATCAAAGTTTGAGGTTCTATCACGCGATAAAAACCAACCCAATGAAATTCAAAGGCTTGTTTCAAAATTGCGGTTACATTGGCTAGATTAGCGATTAGGTCATATGATTCGCTGATGACAACTTTAATCTGCGGAATAATAATCTTATAAGTTTCTTCTTTTCTCGCATTTTTTGGCAACTCAAGTTGTTCAGCCATTTACATCTCCAAGATGAGATAAAATATCAATACCACCATGTTTTGAACTCAAAACCAATCTATCTCTTCCTTCTAAAATCATAATCTTTTAATAATAACTCCTAAGAACAATATATCCCTGGAACACAAAACCTTTATAACTCAAAGCTTCTTTTTCGTTGAACGGTTTTATAATTACTTTTCTAATAAGAGTTTTGCCATTTTTTTTTCAGATAAGAAACAACAGCTTGGGTTTGCGGTTCACGTAAAAAAAGATGCCTAAATAACATACATCCTTTTACTTCTGGAAGCTCTTCGTTTAAAAGCAATTGTCTTTCAATTTCAGGAACACCCTCCTTAATTGTCCAATCTGGCTGTGTAGAACTCGCCACTCCTACTTTATAAAGAGCCATCCCTACATACAGTTTAGTCTTATCAGTTTTCTTGACAACATCAGACCACCATCTTAAAACTACATCATATCGAGCTTTTTTATATGCAAAGGTTGAATAAATCTGAGGGGTTATGGTATCAATGATCCCTTCAAAAACCCATTGACGTGTATCTGCATAACTATCATCATAATTTGTTGAAAGAACTTGCGTGTCTGAACCGGAGGGGTCTTTGTCTTTATTTCTCCATACAATTGCTGGACTGATTCCAAACTGCACATGCGGCTTAATGATTTTTATCTTTTGAGAAATCTCTTTAATAAGCTGATACGTGTTGTGCCTTCTCCAGCTTTCCTTACTAAGGCCTACACCATATTTTTCATATGTACTTTGATCATCAAGTGCAAATCCATCTGATTCATAATAGAAATAATCATCAAATTGAATCCCGTCAATATTATAACGACGCACTATTTCTTCTATAATATCAACAAGCCACTTTCTCACTTCAGGAAGACCTGGATCTAAAACAAATCGATTGTATGATGTTTTTATCCACTCATGATGCTGTGTAAAAACACTTGGACATGAACTATGGGATAATCTCATGAATTCATCTATTGTAGATTGATTTGTATCCATAGATACCCTATATGGGTTTAACCAAGCATATACTGATATATTACGGGCATGCGCTGCTTCCAACACATAGGCTAAAGGATCAAATCCTGGTTCATTTCCCAACGTACCTGTCAAATAGCGAGACCAAGGTAATATATCAGAATGGTATAAAACCTCTGCAGATGGCTTAACTTGAAGTACAATTGTATTCATATGCATATCTTGAATTTCATCAAGAATGCGTATCATTTCTTGTTTTTGGACTCTTACACGCTCATGCTTATTTTCAATGGATAAAGAAAATTCTGATGGCCAATCAAGATTTAAAACATGCGCTACCCAGCTTGCTCTTAGTTCTTTTACTTGTCTAACATTTTTTTTAATAATCTTATAATAAGAATTCATAAATGATTTCCATACACTTAAAATCTTATACGAATTTTAATCAAAACCAATGCTGAATATTTTTAATAAAAGATGTTCTGTTCTCTTCATTATAGGATTCTATAATTAGAGAAGAGAATTTTTGAAATAAGCGATGTAATAGCCCCTTATCATTGCTTTTTTACATATAGATCTACATGCAACTTTTAAAGAATAATAACCATCAATAAAAACGCCTTCTATAGACTAAAACATATACAAATTCATCTTTCTTAAAAAAGGAGATTTTCTGATAAAAATCATTTTTTATTTTCCCGAAGATATTTTAAAATATTTTGTGGGGACGACACTCCATAAGGATCTGTAGGACAATTATCAGCAAACCCTTCTTCCTCAAACCAATGCTCTATAACTCGATCATTAACAATTGCAGCATATCGCCAAGAACGCAAACCAAAACCAACATTATCTTTGTAAACAAGCATCCCCATCTTGCGTGTAAACTCACCAGAACCATCTGGAATTAACTTAACATTCTTAAGATTTTGACTCTTCCCCCAAGCATTCATAACAAAAGCATCATTCACTGAAATACAATATATTTCATCAATACCTTCAGCACGAAATTCACCCGCAAGCTTTTCAAAATCAGGGAATTGATATGTTGAGCATGTAGGAGTAAAAGCACCTGGCAAAGAAAATAGCACAACTTTTTTGCCAGAAAAATAATCATCCGTACTTAAAGTTGCCCAACTAAAAGCTGTATTATTGTTCACTTTTTCTTCAACACGTGTATGAAATATAACTCTAGGAAGCTTTTTCTTAATCATTTATATGCCTCTATATTTTCTATAAAGAAATCTTGTTTCTCTTAATCAACGGTAAGCATAAAATAGATATTTTTTATGCAATATGCAAATAACAAACTAACATTTATCTTAATATTATGTCATGCAAAAGATCTTTTAAAGAAAATATTCAATTCAAACATTGTTTATTGCAGAAAAAATTGCACGCGTAATAGAAAGAAATTTTGTCTCTGAAAAATGATATTTTTTCATAAAAATTTGATTGCATACATCTAAAATAAAGTATATGTCTTGTAAGCCACAAAGTTATTTTTAATCTGCCCTCACTTCTTTTTAATTATAAATTAAGGGGGTGATGTAGATTTTGTGGAAATTATATGAATAATATCTCTCCTTCTTTAACATTTAATATAGATGACAATTTAGCTGTTATTTTATCAAATGTTACCAAGAAATTTGAATCAAAAAATTATAAGTTCCATGCACTTTCTAGCATTGATTGTTCGATTCATCGCCATAAAATCACTGGAATTATTGGTCGCTCTGGAGCTGGAAAATCAACTTTTATTCGTCTCATTAATAAATTAGAACAGCCTACAACAGGTAAAGTAATTGTCAATGGCGTTGATCTCACAACTCTTAATGGTTCTAGCCTACAAAAATTGCGTCGAGAAGTGAGTATGATTTTCCAACATTTTAATCTTCTTTCTTCGCGTACAGTATATGATAATGTAGCCCTACCTCTTGAGATTTCTGGATATAATAAAGAAAAAATTTATTCGCGAGTCATGCCTCTCCTTGAGCTTGTAGGAATTGCAGATAAGCGCAACCATTATCCTGTTGAACTTTCTGGAGGACAAAAGCAACGCGTTGGAATCGCGCGTGCATTAACAACACAACCAAAAATTCTACTCTCTGATGAAGCGACTTCAGCTCTTGACCCTGAGACAACCTACTATATTCTAGAGTTACTAAAAAAAATAAATTCTGAGCTTGGTCTCACCGTACTTCTCATTACCCACGAGATGGATGTAATTAAGGATGTAACTTCTTTTGTGCTTGTCCTTCATGACGGAAAAATCGTTGAAAGCGGGAAAACAATAGACATTATCAGTAATCCGCAACACAAAGTTACGAAAGGGTTGCTGAATGGCCTACCAATTTACAAGCTTCCAGAAAAACTCATCTCTAAATTTCATGATACTCCAAATTCTCAAAGCCATCAAGTTATACGTGTTTCTTTTCTGGGTGAAACCTCTGAAACGCCTCTCATTTCACAGCTTATCAAAGCTATTGAAACAGATGTAAATATCATTAGCGGTGCTATTGACGAAATAGATGGTGAAGCTTTCGGTTCCTTAGTCATTTCATATCATTATCATGCCCAACAAGCAGCACAAAACTTCTTTGAGAAACACAAATTAGTTACGGAGGCCCTAGGATATGTCAACTGATATTCTTATCCCCGTTATTTTAAAAGCTTTTCTAGAAACTTTCTATATTGTGAGTGTTTCTGGAATCATCGGAACAACAATAGGTTTGCCTATTGGTATATTTTTAGCAACGAGTCGTAAAAACGAGCTCTTTTCATTTCCTATCGCTAATAAATTAATTGGTTTAGTTGTTAATGCCTTACGCTCTGTACCATTTATAATTCTTGTTATTGCAATTATACCATTTACACGCTTGTTAACAGGCACTTCTATTGGAACTAAAGCTTCTGTTGTACCATTAACTATTTCAGCTATACCTTTTATAGCGCGATTAATTGAAACTTCCATTCGTGAAGTTAATATTGAGCTTGTTGAAACCGCACGTTCAATGGGAGCGACTCCCTTACAAATTATTACAAAAGTCCTGTTGGCAGAAGCCAAACCTGGAATAATACTCAGTTTAACAGTGACTATGATCAGCCTGATAGGCTACTCAGCGATGGTTGGAGCTGTTGGTGGTGGAGGTTTGGGAGATTTAGCAATACGTTATGGCTACCAACGTTTTATGCCAGATGTAATGTTAATTGTTGTTTTTATACTTATCATCATTGTTCAAGTCGTACAAAGTGTTGGAAACGCTTTTGCCAAGCGCTTTGATAAACGATCACGTAACAATTAAAAATATTTTTTTAAAGGAGGATTATTCATGCGTCATTTCTGGTTAGTTTTATTTCTAACATCGTTACTCTACACAACAACACAAGCAAAAGATATAAAAGTTGGCGTTTCTCCTGGAGAACATGCACAAATAATGGAAAAAGTTAAAGAAATTGCAGCCAAAAAAGGCCTCAATATCAATATCATTGAGTTTTCTGATTACATATTACCTAATCAAGCCCTTGCAAATGGAGAAATTGATGCAAATTCTTTCCAGCATAAACCTTACCTTAGCAATCAAATAGCAGATCATGCTTATGATATTGTAGATGTTGCCTATACAATTAACTCTCCTATGGGGATATACTCCAGTAAATTAAAAACGTTTAGTCAACTACCTGATAATGCTTCCATTGCTATACCCAATGACCCAACAAATGGAGGAAGAGCTCTTCTTATCTTAGCAAAGAAAGGAGTTATTAAATTAAAAGACGGTATCGGCCTTAAAGCAACTCCTAATGATATCATAGAGAATTCTAAAAAAATTAACTTTATTGAAATTGACGCCGCTCAACTGCCACGCTCTCTCAAAGATGTTGATGCTGCTGCAATTAACACGAATTACGCTATTGAAGCTGGACTAAAGCCTTCTGATGCTATTCTTAGAGAAGATAAAGACGGCCCATATAGTAATATCATTGCTGTACGAACTGAAGATAAAGATAAAGACTGGGTAAAGATCCTTATTGAAGCTTATCATAATGATGATATAAAAAAATATATTTTAAACAATTTTAAAGAAGGATCTATTATTCCGAGATGGTAATAGAAAGCTAAATTCATAATTACAACAACTTTATCAACAATCATTTCATAATCAAATAGTTGCATAGTGAATAACAACAACTTTTATTCAGTTAGAAGTTGTTGTTATGTCATTAAAATCAAAATGTAATGAGATTGAGTAAAAGAAAAATAAATTTATAACTTTTTTACCATAAAATAGTTATATTTTAAATAATGCAATTTTCAGATAGATTAAGAGGAGTATTATTGTTAGTTCATGAAAAAAAACAAAAATATCTTTAGAAATAATGGTTCTCAACAATGAATCAAAAAATTCTCCTTGCTGAAGATGATGATGATATGCGTAGATTTCTAGTGAAAGCATTAGAAAAAGCTGGTTATAAAGTTATATCCTTTGATAATGGAACAAGTGCTTATAATAGATTGCGCGAAGAGCCTTTCTCTTTACTATTAACCGATATAGTTATGCCAGAAATGGATGGAATTGAGTTGGCACGCCGAGCAACTGAACTCGATCCAGATTTAAAGGTAATGTTTATTACAGGTTTTGCAGCTGTAGCGTTAAATTCTTATTCGAATACCCCTAAAGATGCAAAAGTTCTTTCCAAACCTTTTCATCTACGCGATCTGGTTAATGAGGTAAATAAATTACTTGCTGCTTAAGCGTATAAGATGAATATGAGAGCTAAAATTTGTTGACGAAACACTATTTTTTGTCCTAAAAGATTTTAGTATATAAAAGGGCGTGTAGCTTAGTGGTAGAGCACTACGTTGACATCGTAGGGGTTGCAAGTTCGATTCTTGTCATGCCCACCATTTTTAAAAAATTCTCTCGGTTAAACTAATTTAGTTTTTATAGAGATATTTTCTTAATTTAAAATCTTGCAAGCTTGTAATTTTACAAGAATATTAAACAGTTAGACTAGCTTTCCTTTAAAAAATTTCAATTGCTCTGAGAAGGAATAAACGAAAATCAAGAAAATATTATAACTTGTAATTTGTAATTTATTTCTTGCCTTTAAAGCCCTTAGCTAATAGAAACATTTCTACTGATTCCGGCCTTGAAGCTGCTGGTTTAACATGGATAACTTGTCGAAAATTTTTCTTTAATGTATTGAGAATATTACATTCTGTACCACCCTGAAAAGTCTTAACAAGGAAATCACCACCTTCATTCAATACTTTTAAAGTAAAATACATAGCCTCTTCACATAAATGCATAGTCCGCAAGTGATCAGTTTTCTGGTGACCCGTTACCGGTGATGCCATATCAGAAATCACTAAATCTGGAGCACCCCCGATTGCTTCAAAAATAAACTCCCAATTTTCTAAATCTAAAAAGTCATTCTTGAAGATTTTAACTCCTGGAATTGGTTCCATTTCTAGAATATCTATAGCAGCAACACGCACATCATCATTACTTGAACCACTCAACTTAGCAGAAATCTGTGACCAACTTCCTGGAGCTGCACCGAGGTCAACAATGCGTCTTGCATGTTTAATGATATGATGCTTTTCATTAATTTGGAGAAGTTTATAAGCAGAACGCGCACGCCAACCCTCAAGCTTTGCTTGATGAACATAAGGATCATTGATATGTCTAGTTAACCAATGCCGTGAAGAAACCTGTATACGCCTCTTCTTTACTCTTTGGACAAGGCTACGCCCATAAGGTCTAGAATTAGGAAATGGCTTTATCATTAATACTTTCTCTATTATGTTAAATTCTTAACAACTAATACCATACGAAATAAGATAAAAATTGTTTAGCTTATCACAGCGTTAATATCTAATATTAATGCCATCACTAATCATCATATCTATTAACAAACCTTCCCGTAAACCTCGATCAGCAACACGCATACGTTTACTTGGCCAACGACGTCGTATTGCTTCCAGTATAGCACATCCCGCTAAAACCAAATCTGCTCGCTCTGCTCCAATACAAGGATTAGCAACAAGCCTCTCAAATTCCCAAGACAAAAGTTTTTTTTGCACGGATGAGATTTCAGAATTTAAAAGCCAAAGACCATCAACCTTGCGCCTGTCATAACGCAGCAAGCCAAGATTTAAACTTGCAAGAATGGTCAATGTTCCAGAAGTTCCTATAAGATAAAAATTATTACTATTCAAAGAAAACTTAGGAAAGGGACATTCAAAGCATGATAAAAAATCTTCTACTTCTTCTACCATCCTATTAAAAATCTGTATAGAAATATCGTGGCCTCCATAACGTTCTGATAAGGAAACAACTCCTACTGGCAATGATATCCAATGTGTGATATGATTGGCTAGGCACTGAGAGCGATCGTTTTCTATATTAAGGACAGCTATTTCTGATGATCCTCCGCCAATATCAAACAATACTACAGAACGAGCATCTTGACCAATTAAAGAAGAACACCCTGATACAGCCAATTTTGCTTCAGTTTTACGATCAATAATTTCAAGTTCTAATCCTGTTTCTCTCATAACACGACCGATAAAATCAGATCCATTTTTCGCTATGCGACAAGCTTCAGTAGCAATAAGTCTCATTTTTTTAACATGGCTAACTTTCATCTTCTCTGAACAAATATGCAAAGCCTCAATAGCACGATTCATAGCATCTAATGAAATCTTACCAGTAGAAGCCAAACCTTCTCCTAAACGAACAACCCGAGAGAATGAGTCAACTACATGAAATTGACCGAATTTCGCAGGCTTAGCAATTAATAAACGACAATTATTTGTACCAAGATCAAGAGCAGCATAAATATTATTAGAAATTTTATCCTTCAACCTTTTATTAGGCTTTTTATTTTGGAAAAAAAATGTGATTGGTTAGGGAAAAAAGGTCGTTGAAAAGGATTACAAAGACTATATGATCCCCCAATTCCAGGTTTAATTGATATCAATCTTTGCCTCATATGCCTCCAGTTCTCCATTTTTTTATTTTGATATTTGTCTCAAATCAGTTTATTTATAAAATTTTTATTGAAACTTCTAACTCTTTTGTAAGAGTATACTCTTTGTCGTTTTAAAGTAACAATAAAAATTTATTGTTACTTTTTTAAAGATTGGAAATAAATTTTTATATAAACTTTGAATCGGAAAATTGACATTGCATATTTATTGCTTTTATATGATAATATAACATTATAAGACATATCTTCTTATTGAGTATTTTACTTTAGGTGTTAATATGCAAAAAGAAAAAGCCTAAGGTCTTATATCTTATAAGATATAAAAGAAATTAAGCTTTAAAAAGAAAATAATGGGGAATAGTTCAACGGTAGAACGGCGGACTCTGACTCCGTTAATCTTGGTTCGAATCCAAGTTCCCCAGCCAGAAAAAATTTTTTATACTAAAGACTTTAAAATCAGATACTGATATATTTATTAAAATTTTGAATAACATTGCATTAAAAAGAAAAAACTAAAAAGATGAAATTATTTTCATCTCTATAAAATATTTCTTTAAAAATACCCGCCTCCCCACTATGACGGCTTTATTAATTAAAGCCGTCATACTAAAAAACAAAATATATTATAATTAGAATGTCCTCTGCAACCTAATAAAACCAGTAACTTGATTTTTAGCAACTTTACCAGTACTCTCAATGAACTTAGGTTGGAACTGAACACTCAACAAAGCATCCAAATTCTTTATTATCTCATAATCAAATGCTAAACCTGATCTCCAAGTATTAAGAGAAACCTTAACTGGAGCACCAGCGCTATCAGCATAGGCAGAGTATTTACCAAGACCCCAGAAATATTGGAATCCAGGAGTAATCTTAAACTTGTCAGTAACATGCAACTGATACCCAACAGCTAAAGAAGCCCTGGAAACACCATAATAGTAGTTCATACCATTTGCGAACACAGCAGCAACTTCTAATGTACCTGGACCTACTTCAGAGCTTACAATACCACGAACAGCGGCTTTCTTGGTACCACCATCATATCCCGCTATAACATTAGCCTTTACAGGACCAAAAGCAGCAGAAAGCTTTCCTCCTACTCCAATATCCTTATTTCCATATCTTCCTAAACCATCCAAAGAAATACCTGCGCCAAAGAGACCAGCATTATATGTATAGGATGCTGAAACAAGTCTCGTTTCATCATTGGCAAGCGTATCAGTTTCTCCTACGATATCATCATCCCACCAACCCCTAAAGTAACCAACTTTAAAACCACTTAAGCTTAAATAACCTTGATTCAAAAATACTGAACGAGATGTTGAATTACGTCCATCTGCACGTAGACTAATCAAAGAACTAAGATCACCTAATTCTGTATCAGTTTTTGCATTAAGGTCAACCTGAGCGCGTGCAAAAGCATCCCAAGACCTTAGATTTCCGGCAGTTCCATATTGATTTTTACCATAGTCACCTTCAAATCGAAGATAACCACCTATCTTGAAGCAAGTTTCAGAACCAGGAAGATAAAAATACCCTGAACCAAAAGCTTCACAAACACGCACACCTTCAGCAGTCTCAGGCTCAGCTTTTACAGCATCAGCTGCTTTAGCAGAAGAAACAGCCAGCAAACAAGCTACTGAGCTCAGTAACACATTTTTAATTTTCATAAACAACTCTCCCTCAAAGCTTCATTTAAACAATTATTACACAATAAAAATATAGAAGAAAAACACATAACTCATTATGAACCAAAATACAGAAAATAAAAAAAGGTGCAATTGATAATTAAAAAAAATTAACGATCTTTAACATAGTCTTTCACAAATGTTGCATAAAAACAACAAGTATTTTACGCTTACTGCATTAAAAGGCAAAACTATTCTCATTAAAATACAGAAGTAATCACTAAAATAACTGATTTTTAATATAATATTAATTGATCAGGAAGATTCCTTAGAGAAAGGATGTTCTAGAATCCTATTAATAATGATCAATATTTTTGCTTTATCAAATAATAAAAGTTCTTTTATCAAGATAAGATAAAACCCCACTACCCAACATAGGCTTCGCAAAATAATGCCCCTGAAATAAGTTATACCCTATTTCTGATAGAATTTGTACTTGATTAATATTTTCCACACCTTCAGCAATGCAATCCAATCCCATATCCTTACATAACAAGCTAAGGAATTTTACTATTTTATAGCTATTGCCATCACCTTCTATATCTTGAACAAAGATACGACTAATCTTGATCTTTTTAAGTGGAAGACCATGTAAATGAGATAGACTTGAATACCCTGTACCAAAATCATCAAGAACAATATTAGCCCCTACATCACGCAATCGTTTTAAGTTCTGGCATGCTAATTCAAGATTATAGGTGATTGCTGTTTCAGTAAGCTCAAAATCAATCCGAGAAGGATCAATTCCTGTTTCAGGAAAAACAGAGAGAATCTTATCTATTTGTCCCGGAGTACAGATATCATAAGCAGATAAATTAAAATTTATCCGAATATTAGAGCTCCATTTAATAACATCTTGCAATGCCTTACGTAAAAGTACTGGTGTAATAGAAGTAATCAACCCTGACTGCTCAGCCAAAACGATAAAAATTTCAGGAGAAACTTCGTCAATAACAGGACTTCGCAAACGCATTAAACATTCAAAAGCCACGACCTTATTGGATTGTTTTTCTATAATTGGCTGGTAAACAATATAAAACTCTTTCTCTAAATTAGCTTGACACAAAACCTTCTGCACAAATCCTTGTTCCTTAATTTTTTTCTCATGATCACTATTGAAAACAATAGCTCGACTACGACCATGGTGCTTGGAATAATAAAGTGCGTAATCAGCATATTTATAAAGCAAATCAATATTATTCGTTACTTTTGGATAAGACGCATAACCAATAGAACATCCCAATACCAAAGGAATAGAACCAAATGAAAATGGAACTTTAATAGTATTAATAACTCTTGTAGCTATCTCTAAAAGAGCTTCTTGATTCATTTTTCTGGAAATAATAATTCCGAATTCATCACCCCCCAGCCTATAAATAGCTGAACATTTTCCTACAGTCTCTTCAAGACGTTTAGCTGCACAACACAAAACATGATCACCTGCAATATGGCCATAAAGGTTGTTAATAGATTTAAAATTATCAAGATCAACTATACCTATAGAAAAATCCAAGTCCTTTCCTGAATTTTTCTCAGAAAGCATTTTAAGATCTTCAAAAAAACAACGCCGATTAGGTAAACCGGTTAAAATATCTATATTAGCCATCCGAAAATGATTCTCACTCAAACGTATAAAGTCATTACGTTGTTGAGCGAGTTCATTCCTAGAATTAACAAGTGCTATGAAATTTTCAGAAGATTGTATTGCTGTATAAAGGACTAAAATTAAAATTATAAAACTTTCAATTCCTAAAAATAAAGCAGCTCCTGAACTCTGAGTATATAGAATCCATAAAAATATAGGCTGTATTAAAATAGCCAATATTACAATCAATTGTCGTAAATTCAATATACATATTAAAGTAGATATCACGGATATAATATATGAAAAAAATAAAATAAATTTTGTCTCTGTATTTCCATAAATTGCTAATAAAGCAAACCAAAAGCTCAAAACAATAGCAAGAAAACAAAAATTAAACAAAAAACACGCAACTTATTCGTTAATTCAGATACTTTTAAAAAATCTTTAGTTGAATAAAGCCACCAATACAACAATGTCAAAGAAACTGGAATATACAACAGTATAGGGAATAAAACTGTTATCCAAAAAGGGGCAAGAATAAAATACCTATATGCCTGCAAACAAGAAATGAATACAAGTATAAAATAACAAACGATTCCCTTTTCAACTGTTTCTTCATATTGCGCTCTCAGAAGTTCTGGTTGCGATAGGTCAATCATAAATATTTTATCAATTAGAGAACTAAACCTCTTATTTATCTGCATGATTAAAGTAGTCATCTACAATCTTCTAAAAAATTCAGTAAAGAAAGAATATAAAAGAACATATCTCTTTATATTATAAATAAATCCTTATAAAAGAGTTCTCTAAGAGAGATAGAGCAATCATTATATTGATAAAATTCCGCAGACTGGTTTAAAAAAACCTTTTTATAGATTGTATAAGAAAGTACAAGCAACTATCATTGCTAAAAAATATATTTCTTCACACTGAAAAGATCCTAATGTAAGTTCAGAGCTTTTAAAATATCTATAGAAGGTATAAACTAAAGAGAAAACAGTCTTTTAGAGAAAATTTTAATAGAAAAAATACTTTCACCAATACAAAAAACACACAAATAATTCTTTAAGAAATCATTTTAAATCTTTTTTGAAATTAAGTACGCAACAGCGCTCCTGTCGTTTTAAAAACATTATCTATTATACGCTGTGTTAATAAATTGAAATCATCTTCAGACAATGTCTTCTTCAAAGGCTGTATCGTTACTTCAAGAGCAACAGATTTTTTTCCCTTACCAAGATTCTCTCTCTCAAATACATCAAAGACTGTAACATCTATAATAAGCTTACGATCAGAATTCATCACAGAGCTAACTAATGAACTACTCGATACAAACTTATCTACAACAAAAGCAAAATCACGCTTAATTGGTTGAAAAGGTGATAGAGTTAAAACCGGTTTTGTCGAAATATTCTTTTTCCTTGAGACTGGAATAGAGTCAAGATAAATTTCAAAACCACATACGTTTCCTGATAAGCCTAATGCTTCTAAAGTTTTAGGATGAAACTCACCAAAATGACCAAGTGTAATTTTTTCTCCTATCTTAATTAAACCAGAACGTCCAGGATGATACCAAGAAGGAGCATTTGTTTCAATTCGAATAGAACTGACAGACATAAAGGCCTCGATCACAGATAAAGCATCTGCCTTAGCATCAAATACATCTACAAATTTACCATTTTTATTTTCTTTTTCAGACCAAAACCGCCCAGAACCACCTATAACTGCACTTCCCCTTCTAACACCACTGGCAACACATCGCTGTCCTTCAGGTAAATCATTTTCATAAAGATGAGATACTTCAAAAATAGCAACATCAGTAAAAGCACGATCAACATTGCGACCAACAGCTGCCAACAAACCTGGAAGTAAGGAAGGTCTCATATGCGACATCTCTTTAGAAATGGGATTCGCAAGCTCTACCTCACAACTTTCACCTCTAAAAAGTGTGGCATCTAGCTTAGGTATAAAAGATAAAGTCACAACTTCCATCATGGCTCTCATTGCCAGAACTCGTTTAGCCAAACGAGTTCTGCTTTGCTGTAAGGTTAAAGCGTTATGTACAACTCTCTGACTCTGAACAAGAGGCTTTCCAAAAATTTTATCAACCCCATAAATTCTTAATATTTCCTCAACCAAATCAGCCTTACCTTCAATATCTAAACGCCAAGAAGGAACTGAAACAAGAACTTCTTCTTCTTCTGAAATCTCTATAATAAATCCAAGATTTTTCAAAATAGCAAGGCTCTCTTCATGAGAAATTGATAATCCTGTCAGCCTCATTACCTCTGAAACCGAGAATTTAATCTTGCGTAATTTAGACATCAAAAAATTTTTAACGATAACTGGAGAAGCTTTTCCCTCACATAATTCAATAATAAACTCAGTTGCTTGATCAAGAGCACGGATCATATCTTGCGGATCAACACCTCTCTCAAAACGATACCTTGAATCTGTCATGATACCCAAAGAACGACCAGTATGAGCTATATTCAAAGAATTCCATAAAGATGATTCTATAAGAACATCTGTAGTGTTGTCATCACAACAAGAATTCATGCTACTAATAATCCCTGCAATAGCCGCAACACCGTTATCTGAAGCAATAACCACCTGATCAGAAGATAATTCGTATTCACGATCACAAAGAACCTTAATTTTTTCATTATGACGCCCTCGACGTATAACAAGATCCCCTTTTAGTTTAGCAGCATCAAAAATATGCACAGGATAACCTTGATCAAAAGTTATATAATTAGCAATATCCACAAGAGCATTAACAGGGCGCACCCCTATAGCGTCTAATCGTCTACGCATCCATTTCGGTGAAGGACCATTTCGAACTCCCCGCACGAGACGCATAGAAAACCCTTGACAAAAATTAGGTTCATCCAATTCAAAACGAACATCTAATGGCATTACATTATCAAAGATTAAAAAAGATGGAACAGAACGTTCTTTAAGAATCCCCAAGCCAGAAGCAGCAAGATCACGAGCAATACCATAAACGCCTGCACAATCTGATCGGTTTGGTGTCAAAGCAATTTCAATGATTGGATCAGATAAACCGTCTTCATAATTACCAAAACATACCCCTACAGGAGAATCAGAAGAAAGTTCTATAATACCAAGATGATTATCAGAAAGCATAAGTTCCTTTTCGGAACACATCATACCACAACTTTCAACACCTCGAATTTTACTTACATCAATCCTAATTCCTAATCCTGGGATATCACTTCCTGGAGGAGCCCAAACGCCCTTCATACCAATACGAACATTCAAAGCCCCACAAACCACCTGAACTGGTAGTTCTTGACCTATATCTACTTTTAAAACCATAAGATGATCTGCATCAGGATGCTTCCAACACGATAACACCTGTCCAATGATCAAAGATGAAAAAATTTTTCGATTATCGACATTTTCAACTTCAAGACCAATAGAAGTCAAACGATCACAGATCTGTTCAAGACCAGCATCAGTATCAAGATAATTTTTTAACCAAGAAAGTGTAAACTTCAAGGGTTTCAATCCTTTATGAACTTAACCCCGCAAAAAGCGTTGGCATATCAATCGGAGAAAAACCATAATGGTTTATCCAACGAACATCAGAGCTGAAAAAATCACGCATATCCGGCATACCATACTTTAGCATGGTTATACGCTCAAGACCTATTCCCCAAGCAAATCCTTGATATACATCAGAATCTATACCAACACCTTGTAAAACCTTAGGATGAACCATACCACAACCGAGTATTTCCATCCATTTCGTTCCTTCATCGAATCTTATAACACCATTAAAATGACTGCACTGAATATCTACTTCAAATGAAGGCTCTGTAAAAGGGAAAAAGGATGGACGAAAACGCATCTTTACTGATGGAACTTCAAAGAAAGAGGCACAAAAAGTTTCTAAAACCCAACGAAGGTTTGCTACATTGGCTATTTTATCAACAACAAGACCTTCAACTTGATGAAACATAGGAGAATGTGTAGCATCAGAATCTCGACGATATGTTCTACCAGGAACAATAATTCTTATTGGCAGTGACTGCTTTTCCATAACACGGATCTGTACAGGTGAAGTATGCGTACGCAAAACCTTACGCTCTCCTCCCTCCGAAACTTGAGAGAGAAAAAAAGTATCATGCATATCACGTGCAGGATGATCTTCTGGAAAATTCAAAGCGGTAAAATTATAATAATTTGTCTCAATATCAGGTCCTTCTGCCAAGACAAAACCCATATCATAAAAAATAGCTGTTACCTCATCTAAAACCTGTGTAATTGGATGAATCCGACCACGTTTTACAGAGGACGAACGAACTGGTAATGTTACATCAACGACTTCAGAAGCCAAACGCAGCTCTAGAGCCTTATTTCTTATTACAGTCTTACGAAGGGAAATAGCTTCAGAAATCTCATCTTTCAGTTTATTGAAAGCAGCACCTTGAAGCTTCATTGTATCTAAATCTAATTCCTTAAGTTGCTTTAGCAATATGTTAAAAGAACCATTCTTGCCAAATGCTGCAACACGAACAGCATCAAGCTCATCCTCATTATTAGAAGAAGAAATAGAATCAAGAAGGTGTATTCTTAATTCACTAAAGTCATCCATTAAAGATTTAACCTTTGTATACTGAAAACAACCATAAAACTCTTTAAAAATCCAAAAAGCTCAACCGCCTCTTTAAGCAGCAGATTTAAACTTTTTATCAAGATTCTTTATCAAGAGAGGGTAATTTACTAATAGCAATGTCAACAATCTTATGGAAAGCTTCTGGTTGACTAATTGCCATATCAGATAAAATCTTACGATCAATTTTAATATCTGCTTTATTCAAGCCATTCATAAATCTAGAATATGTCAATCCATAAAAACGTACAGCGGCATTAATCCTTTGTATCCAAAGAGACCTGAAATCTCTTTTCCTAAGCTTACGATGACAATAAGCATATTGCATAGCACGATCTACAGCAGCTTTTGCGGCACGTATTGTATTTTTACGACGACCATAAAAACCCTTTGCTAACTTTAAAACCTTCTTATGCTTAGCGTTAGTAGTAACGCCTCTCTTCACACGAGTCATTAAACTATTTCCTTATATATACCCCTCACCAAAAAATCAGAGACCATTTGGAAGATAATGCATTATCACTTTCTTTGCATCATAATTAGAAAGAACCATAGTGCCACGTGCCTCACGAATAAACTTATTGGATCTTTTTATCATTCCATGACGCTTCCCTGCTGCTTGTGCCTTTACTTTCCCACTAGCAGTAATTTTAAACCGTTTCTTAGCAGAAGAATTTGTTTTCATTTTAGGCATTCTTTACTCCACTTCCTAAAGGATAACAAATAATTAAAATGCACCCCCTAAGTTTAATATTCCAAAACCATTGATCACGCATGTCAGATTATTTATACTAATAAACTACAGACATCTTATAAATTCAACAAATATTTATCACTCTTATAAAGAAAGACACTATTATGAAGGATAAAAAATAAGATTACCTTGGAGCCAAAACCATCATCACTTGACGACCTTCAAGTTTAGGATCAGTTTCAACTTTGGCTACATCCTGTATTTGATCTTTAATTTTCATAAAAAGCTTCATTCCAAGATCTTGATGTGCCATTTCACGCCCACGAAATTTAAGAGTCAGCTTTACCTTATGACCATCTTCAAAGAATCTTCTCATAGCCTTCATCTTGACCTCATAATCATGAGTATCAATGTTAGGACGCATCTTTATTTCTTTAACTTCTATAATTTTCTGCTTTTTTCTTGCCTCTGCTGCCTTCTTTTGATTTGAATATTTTAACTTACCTAAATCCAATATTTTACAAACAGGAGGATTGGTATTTGATGAAATCTCCATAAGATCAAGCCCAGCCTCTTCCGCCATACGTAAAGCGTCACTAGTACTTACTTCCCCCATATTGTGTCCATCAGCATTTATCAGTTGGACTTTTGGCACACGTATTGCCTTATTCACACGTGGTCCATCTTTTGCATATGGATCCGCCCTAAATATCCTGCGAATTGTCTTGTTCTCCTTAATTGTACTCCTGACCTAATTATAAAATGGTATTATCATACATTTGAAGTCAAGAGTCTAAATCTCTAAACAGCTTATAATTTATTAAATTATAACATTATTTATTTAACTCAGAGGACCTTGATCCTCAATTTTACACAAAGAAAAATAAAATTAAACTTTCTACACAAATTGCCATCCAATTATTTCCTCCCTAAACATATAACAAACATTGTATATCTTTTTACTTTAAATCTCAAGCTTACCTATTAACTGGAGTTATTAAAGCGTCGTTTTACAAATAACCTAATATTCAGTTTTAACCGTTAATTACTGCAAGTATCACATAAAGTATAAAATACATATCTCCAAAATGTACCATACATAAAAACATGCTGGATTTATCTGTATGTCCTTGATATAGGCTAAAGGTTGACTTTTAATTATCAAATATCTGTAACCATGAGCAATAATGTATAAAGAACAAAGCCCCCTTTCAAACATACGCAACTTTTCTATTGTAGCCCATATTGATCATGGAAAGTCAACACTTGCAGATCGATTGATCCAATATTGTGGAGGACTTACTGAACGTGAAATGTCAGAACAAGTACTTGATAACATGGATATCGAACGCGAACGTGGTATTACCATAAAAGCACAAACTGTACGCCTTGATTATAAAGGAAATGATGGGAAAAGCTATATTCTCAATCTCATTGATACGCCTGGTCATGTGGATTTCACCTATGAAGTCTCTCGCTCGCTCTCCGCCTGTGAAGGATCTCTTCTTGTTGTAGATGCTAGCCAAGGTGTAGAAGCCCAAACACTTGCTAATGTTTATCAAGCCATTAACAATAACCATGAAATCATAACTGTATTAAACAAGGTTGATCTCCCTGCTGCGGAACCCGATCGTGTAAAAAAACAAATCACAGATGTAATAGGAATTGATTCAGAAGATTCTATCCTTATTTCAGCTAAAACAGGTCAAGGCATTCCTGATGTTCTTGAAGCAATAATTCAAAGATTACCTGCGCCCTTAAGTCCCGGAGGAGCAACTTCCCCTCTCAAAGCTTTACTGATTGACAGTTGGTACAATAGCTATCTTGGAGTTATTGTGATAGCCAGAATTATAGACGGAAAGCTCTCCAAAGGTCAAACAATACGCATGATGGGAACAGGAGCAAAATATCAAATTGAACGCGTCGGGGTTCTTACTCCTAAAATGGTGGATGTAGAAACTCTTTATCCAGGAGAAATTGGTTTTATTACTGCTTCTATTAAAGAAGTTTCTGATACCCGTGTCGGTGATACAATAACTGATGATCGCCGACCAACAGCTTTAGCCCTTCCCGGCTTCAAACCTATACAACCAGTAGTATTTTGTGGCCTATTTCCTGTTGATTCTACTCATTTTGAAAATCTCCGTGCAGCTATAGGAAAATTACGTCTTAACGATGCTTCATTTACATTTGAAATGGAGCGGTCAGCAGCCCTTGGATTTGGATTTCGATGCGGCTTTCTTGGTCTTCTTCATCTGGAAATTATTCAAGAACGTCTTGAACGAGAGTTCAATCTAGATCTTATAGGAACTTCTCCTTCTGTCATCTATCATCTGACCATGCAAGATGGCAGTGAAATAGCGCTAGGAAATCCTGCTGACATGCCAGATATTGTTAAAATTGCTGAATTCAAAGAACCATGGATTAAAGTAACGATCATAACTCCAGACGAATATCTAGGCTCTATCCTTAAACTTTGCCAAGATCGACGTGGTATCCAAATTGAAATAAGCTACATTGGCAACCGAATTATCATATCATACGAATTACCTCTTAATGAAGTTGTATTTGATTTTTATGATCGACTGAAATCTCTTTCTAAAGGATACGCATCTTTTGATTACAGTTTGATAGATTATCGTGAAAGTGATTTGGTTAAATTATCTATCTTGGTAAACGACGAAGTAATCGAAGCTCTATCTTTACTTGTACACCGTTCAGTTGCTGAAAAGCGTGGAAGAAATATTTGTGAAAAACTAAAGGAACTTATTCCACAACAAATGTTTCAAATTGCAATCCAAGCAGCTATTGGCGGGCGTATTATTGCTCGTGAAACAGTAAAAGCACGCCGTAAAGATGTAACTGCAAAATGCTATGGTGGTGATGCTACACGCAAACGTAAACTCCTTGAAAAGCAAAAAGAAGGGAAAAAACGTATGCGCCGCTTTGGTAAAGTAGAAATACCTCAACAAGCTTTTACTGCTGTATTAAAAAGAACTGATGAATAACAATATTCATAACAAACACCCATCTACTAATATAAAATCGGATGCAACTCAATAAAAAGAGTTTGACAAAAAATCCTTGCTTTAAAAGGAAATTTACTTTTTTTCAAACACCACGCTAAGATTCAATAACTTGTATATTTGAATGAGAGAAAAACCCTCTCATTTATGCATATACATATATCTAAAATTCTTAAAAAATATACCATAAGCTTATTCAAACTCTATATCCATATAAAATGCTACTAAAACATTAATCTCATTGTATAACACTTTTAAGGTTGCAAAATGAAAATTCTCTTTGACACGAATCTCATAACTGCAAATCGTCTTCGTGCTTTCAAAAAAAGGAGTGCTTATGCAGACTTCTTGCTAAAAATTGTTGCCTCTGAATTAGGGTCTCGTCTTACAATGATTAATCGCAATTTTAATGATGCTGTGGAATTACATGGTACAACTGGTGTTGTTAGTCGTGCTTGTTTAGCAACAGGAAAAATTCTCCGTATGAAACGTGTAGAAACAAGCCAAGAATTTTCTTTCGCTGACGAAGAAATCGTTGAAGCACCCTTGGATGAACTTCCTTTAGCACCTAAATCAATGGATCTGATATTATCACCATTAAATCTGCATATCATTAATAATGTACCAAAGATTCTCGTTGAAATTCATCGCTCTTTAAAACCCGGAGGGTTATTTTTAGCTGCGATCCCAGGAGTTGGAACACTTACTGAGTTACGTCAAGCTCTTTTAAAAGCAGAAACAGAAATTAACAGCGGTACTAGCCCACGGGTTATTCCATTTGCAGACGTAAAAAGTATTGGAGATCTCATGCAACAAGCTGGATTTAGTATGCCTGTTGTCGATCAAGAAATTTATCCCGTATATTATAATTCTCTCTTTCAATTAATCAACGATCTGCGAATGATGGGAATGAGCAATCCTCTTGTTGCACGCAGCCGAAAACCTGTTAGAAAATCTTTCTTTTTACGCGCTGCTGAACTTTATGAAAAACAAAAAATCAACTTAGACGAGCGCATAGTCGCTACTTTTTCTATTATTTATGCAAGTGGTTGGTCATCTTAAGACTTAAGACTTTCCTTGATTCTTTATAGAAAAGCAATTCAGGTCATAAAAAAGAATATAGAATGTCTTAAAGGCTGATGCGATAAAAGCCTAAAGCAATATATATTAAGATTATGTTTTTTATTCAAAGCAATATCCTATTTTCTGATTAGAAACTCTAGAGAGTCGCCGAAGGCTATTTTCGGTTTTCTCTCCAGCTAATTCTTCTAATTTTTTAGGAAATACAAACTGCAAAAGAGGACCTTCTTGGTTCACTTTTCGAATATAAATATACTTGAGAATATCAGGCATTGATGCTGTAAAAAAATAAATAACACGCAAAATACCCCCCAATAACTTAGCTAGATAGACCAAACGTGGTTTAGCAATGCCAGTTAATGGCATCAAAACATCATGATCTTTTATACCTTTTTGTCGATAATAATTAACAAGCTCAATATAAGCACGACCGGCATGCGTGATTCCTATAAACAGGAGACAAGACATCATAATATCCAATCCACCAGAAGAAACATATCTGAAACAAGAATGCCCTTGAATATTTGATAAAAGACAAAACACTTTACGATATCGTGCTTCTTCATCGGTTTCTTGTATATCAAAGAAAGGCATTATTTTGCCTGTCCACTCTACAAGATCATGCGAATATTGTGGAGCATAGGTATACAAAGAACACAAATACTCTGCCTCTAACAGCAAAGGATCACGTTTACGCTCACTTTCAGAAAGTTGAGAATATATATAACCTTCTCGTATACCAAACGAAGAAAAAGATACTGCAGAAGGTTCCATAATTTCAATAATTTCTTTCATTATCAATGCACCAAAAGGTAACAACGAACGCCTGTTTTTAGAAATTTTCTTCCACGCAGGTAGTTTTTTAAATTTTCCCAGGATAATATCGTTTAAAAATTGATATGTCTGATGAAAGTCAATTTCATATCCATGAATCACAGGTAATGGATAATTATTGATATATAAATGTAATCTAGCAACAGCACGCCAAGTACCACCAACAGCATAAAAAACTTCTTTTTATGATTTTTTAATAATACTACATTTTTTAAATATTCACGTACATAAGCACCAGCTTCAGACATCATGCCTTTTTCATAATGTTCTAAAAGAGGAATGCAACCTATTGGTAATGTTATTCCTCCTTTAACAAGATTGCCAACAATACCTGCCAAATCAAGAGAGCCACCACCAAGATCTCCAACGATACCGTCTTTAAGAGAATGATGTCCTGAAATTACTCCCATAGATGAATAAAAAGCTTCTTCTTGTCCAGAAAGAACTAATATTTTTTGTCCAAAAATATCTTCAGAACGACGAATAAACTCAATACCATTCAATGCATCGCGAACAGCTGCTGTAGCTAAAACAAAAACAGAAGTTACAGATAATTGACATAAAAGTGCTTTAAAACGCTTTAAGGCTTTTAAAGCACGCTTTATATTATTTTCTTCCATATAACCATTAAAAGAAATGCCCCGTCCTAAACCACACATAACTTTTTCATTATAAAATATGACAAGAACTCTATTTATATTTTCATAAATTACTAAACGAATTGAATTAGACCCGATATCTATAACTGATACAAGAGGGACCTTCTGAGAGTAACTATACCCTGCAGTAAAAAACATTAATCTGTGTTCCTATTGCGATCGCGTAAGAATTTAGCTACAAGTTTTGGAACCTTTGATTCCAAAGAATCTCCCATCCCTGAAAATCCTAAATTGTTCATAAAATATTCCTGAACACTAAAAGCTTCCTCATCTTCTTCTACTTCTAAACGTCTTGACATTCCTTCTGAAGAAATTTCATAACTCTGCTTATTATCAAGCAAATTGCCGAACATAATTTCTGAAACAACCTTTCTATGAACCAATGGATTACGAATAGGAACAAGAACCTCAACTCTCCTATCAAGATTACGTGGCATCATATCAGCAGACCCTATATAGGCAATAGCCTCTTCAGAAGGCAAACCATAACCGTTACCAAAACAAAAATACGACTATGTTCGAGGAAACGACCCACTATAGATTTTACTCTAATATTCTTAGATAGCCCTGAAACCTGTGGCCGTAAACAGCAAATACCACGGACCACCAAATCGATTTTTACACCAGATTCACTCGCTATATAAAGAGCATCAATAATTTCAGGATCTACCAATGAATTTAATTTCATCCATATACTAGCTAAACATCCAGAATGAGCATATTCGATCTCATCTTGAATATGCTTCAAAATGCGGGGTCGTAATGTGTACGGCGAGAAAGCAACAATCATCTCTTCTTCTGGTTTACTGTAACTCATAATAAAATTGAAAATATTAGTCATGTCATGAGCTATACTCTTATCACAGGTAAAAAAGGATAAATCTGTATAAACCTGTGCCACAACTGGATGGTAATTTCCTGTTCCGAAATGACAATAAGTCCGTAATTTTTTATCCTCACGTCGTACGACCATTGACATTTTTGCATGAATTTTAAGTGTAAAAACACCAAAAACAACCTTAACACCTGCCCGTTCAAGATCCCGTGCACAACGTATATTAGCCTCTTCATTAAAACGGGCCTTCAATTCAACAAGAGCCGTTACAGATTTTCCTGCTTCTGCTGCAACAATTAATGCGCGCACAATCGGACTATCATTAGAAGTTCGATATAATGTTTGCTTAATCACAAGAACATCAGGATCTTGTGCAGCTTGACGCAAAAACTGTACAACCATATCAAAAGATTCATATGGATGATGTATAATTATATCTTGTTCACGCATTGACGCAAAACAATCCCTACCATGTTTTCCTAAACAATCTGGAAAACGAGCATTATATTGTTTAAATTTTAAATCTTCACGAGGCAAACACGCTATCTCTGAAAGAGTATTAAGTGCTAATAATCCTGAGGAAACAGAAACATAGTTATCTGAAACAGCTAACTTCTTAACAAAAAACTGACGTAATCCTTCTGGCATTCCAGGATTAATCTCTATGCGAATTATTGAACCACATCGACGTTGTTCTAAAGCATTTTTAAAAAACAAAACCAAATTTTCTGCTTCTTCTTCAAATTCTATATCGCTACTATCTCTAATAATACGAAAAATACCAAAATCCTGTACATTATAACCAGGAAACAATTGGCCTATAAACAAAGAAACAACATCTTCCAAAGGAATATAACGGGTACCACTCTCATGATTTTGCAATTGTATAAATCTCGAAAGTGTCTTGGAGAGCTGTAATAATGCTATCTTTGGAATATCTTCACTATCACCGACAAGACGAATTCCCATCGAAAGAGCAAGATTAGGAATAAAAGGAAAATAATGAACACTATCTATTAATAGAGGTCTAAGAACAGGTAAAATAGATTTTTCAAATACCTTGGCAAGCCAACTACGATCTTCTAATGTAAGCTCTTCAAATCGAATAACAGTAATGCCTTCTTTTTCTAAGGATTTTCGTAACATAGAAAAGACAGCTTGCTGTTCATGCTGCAATATATCAATCTCATGCAATATATTATTTAATTGCTCAGCAGAGGTTTTCCCATCAGGACTCCTGACTGACTCACCTCGCTTTACTTGAGCTTCGAGACCTGCAACGCGTACCATAAAAAATTCGTCTAAATTCACTGCGGAAATTGAAAGAAATCTTACTCTTTCTAATAAAGGATGCGCTGTGTTAAACGTTTCTGCAAGAACTCTTCGATTAAACTGAAGCCATGATACCTCTCGATTAATAAAACGTTGCGAACTCATCCTAAGCTCTTCTCTACTATAAGACGAAATATCAAATTCATCATATTTCACTGTATGATCAGCCATAAGATTTGCCTTTTATTACATACAATTTTTTTAGCTTTAAAAGCTCATTCTATTAATAATACACTGAAATTAAAACTCCATTTAATCACAATTAACATTTTCTAATTTCATGAGTACTTCAGCTGCTAAAGAACGTGTTATAGCAACACCACGTGCCAATGCCATCTTATCCAAACTATCTACTAAGTTTTCAGCAGAAGCTAATGAACGCTCCATTCGTTGTACAATATATGCAATTACTCTCTCTTCAACAAAGAGCTGACGATCTGCAAACATCTTAACGATCACTCGTATCAAAAAATCCTCATCAGGTAAGCCTATCTTCACAACTGTTGCTGCTTGTAATCGAGAATATAAATCAGGCAAATGCACTGTCCATGATGATGGAAATGTCCTGGAAGTTATCAATAAACTTGAAGACTTTTGATAAACACTATTAATAATATGGAATAATTCTGTTTCATCAAAATTAACATGATCAGCATCTTCCAAAAGCGCTGGTCCTTGTGTAACAATAAATGCAGAATTTGATCCCTTTGTAGCATGAATTTTATGAGCTTTACTGATTTTACACCAAACATTGGCAATATAAGACTTGCCAGATCCACGTGGACCAACCAAAATCACTACAGATGAAGGCCAAACCGGCCAAGTATCAATAAGATGCACAGCTGCCTCAAGAGATTTTGAGATCAAAATCTCTTCACGACTAATATCATTAATACACGGAGGAAAAGCTAAAGGTAATTGTTTGTAATCTCTTCTTTGATATATATCTTCTTTAAGAGATGCTATCCTCTCATTTTTCATAATAAAATCCATAGATGATAGCCCCTTAAAAAATTATACAACTTTTAATTGAATACCCTTCAATACAAACATTAAAATCTATATTCCAATGTAAAGCACTTTAGTATGATATATGAAAGTGATAAACCAATATAAAAATTACATACAAACTCATTATAATTATATTATAAATAAATAAAAAGAATAAATAACAAATCATTTATGTGCTTGCATGAAGTCCATATATATTAAAAAACAGACCAGGCCTACAAGGAGTGATGCTGTGAGTGATCTAACCAAAAACAATCTGACATATCAGAATTCTGGAGTTAATATAAGTGCAAGCAATCTTATGTTAGAAAAGATAAAGCCGTTTATAAAATCTACCCAACGTTCAGGAGCCAATGGAGAAATTGGTGGATTTGGGGCATTATTTGACATAAAAGCTACTGGGTTTTCAGACCCTGTTCTTGTTGCCTCTAGTGATGGAATCGGAACAAAACTAAAAATTGCAACAGCAATGAATATGAACAGTACTGTTGGCATAGATCTCGTGGCTATGTGCGTAAATGATATCATAACTCATGGAGCTGAACCTCTATTTTTCCTTGATTATTTTGCAACTGGTAAACTTGATCCTGATCAAGGAGCTTCTATTATTAAAGGAATTACCATAGGTTGTTTTCAAGCAGGATGCGCTCTTATTGGTGGAGAAACTGCTGAAATGCCAGGCCTATATAATAATAATGATTACGATCTTGCAGGATTTGCTGTTGGAGCTGTAGAACGTAATCAAATTTTACCTTCTCATGATATTCATGAAAATGACGTCATTCTTGGACTTGCTTCTTCAGGGCTGCATTCAAATGGATTTTCATTGGTTCGTAATATTATTAACCTTTCCCAAGTGTCTTTGAAAGACCCATCACCTTTCTCTCCTCATCAAAGTCTAGGAGAAGCATTATTAACACCAACCCGAATTTATGTAAAATCTCTTCTTGCAGCGATAAAAAAAACCAACAAAATAAAAGCACTAGCACATATAACCGGTGGAGGTTTTACAGAAAATATTCCGCGTATTCTTCCTTCTCATTTAACAGCTGAAATAAATCTCAACTCTATAAAACCACAAAAGATTTTTTCTTGGTTAAAGAAAAAAGGGAATATTCTCAATTCTGAAATGTTACGCACTTTTAACTGTGGTATTGGAATGGCTGTTATTGTTGGACAAGATAATGCAACACGAATAACAAAAATTCTTGAAAGTGAAGGAGAAAGCGTAGTTCATCTTGGACAAGTTATACCCCGTAAGACTGAAATGCCTGAAATTCTCTATATAAATGAGTTATCAGTATGATTCGAAAAAATGTTGTTATATTTATCTCTGGTGAAGGTAGTAACATGCTCTCACTTATTAATGAGACAGAATTACCAGATTATCCGGCTAAAATTGTAGCAGTTTTTTCAGATAATATACATGCTCGTGGACTTATGAAAGCAAGAGAAAAAAATATTCCGACATATATATTCCCTCGTGAAAATAACGTGTCTCAAAAAGAACATGAAGAAAAAATCCTCAAAGAACTTAGTAATATAAAGCCTGATTTTATTTGCCTTGCTGGTTATATGCGGGTTTTAAGTAGCCATTTCATTTCTCATTATAAAGATCGAATACTTAATATCCATCCATCTTTGCTACCGCTATTTCCAGGCCTGCATACTCATCGTAGAGCTTTAGAAGCTGGGGTTAAAATTACAGGGTGTACTGTTCATATCGTAACCGAAGCTATAGACAATGGCCCCATTCTTGCACAAGCGGCAGTCCCTGTTTTTCCTGATGATACTCAAGAAAACCTTGCTTCCAGAGTACTTTTTGTAGAACACCGGCTCTACCCTTTAACTCTTAAATATATAGCAGATGAGAAACGAGTAATATATGAAAGAAAAAATCTTGGATACCTTTTGAGCATAAACTAATGTTTATAGACTATATTTTTAAAACTTTATCAATATTTAATCGATAGACATTAAGAAGAACAATCTGAGCAAATAATTTCCTTTCCTTCGCGTTGACGTAAAGAATCCGTCTTTACAATATTAATTTCACTCCATTGATTACTCAAAAATCCTAACATTTTGTATTGTAAAGAAATTACCGTTGTAACAGTAAATACTTTTGGATCAGCTACGCTTGGTAGAGGACCTGGATCTTTAGCATTGTTTGGCCAACCCCATTTTTGCACAGTTTGTTTATTATCATCAGTCCAATATCCATATACTTTGATGTCCATGTTACTAAAAGCATATGGAAGCATAATAGCTTTTGCCAACTTTTGCATACCCTTAAAGTATAACTGGCTAACATTTGTTTCTCTTGTACACATATCTGCCATAGAGCTTGAAATCTGTGTCACACGCTTTACTACAGAATAGAGATTTGTTATCTCGTACGTTCCTAAATAAATGATAACAAGTAAAGGAAAAATAATAGTCATTTCTATTGCACCAACGCCACTGCGACATTGGAACAAATGGAGTAAATTTTTTCTGCTTTTTATTTTCATAATATTATTTTCTTAGAAAGGTTCATTTTTAAATACCATAGTTGCCATTATGAGATAATCGCCTTCGCTCTTATCTGAGTGCTTAACTGTGGTCATATACTTGCGCATAATATCTAATGTAATTGGCCAATGATAAAACACTTGCATTTCATTAAGTGTAGAAGGGCCACCAGGCTTAAAACCAAAACCTGAAGTATCTATATCGCTATCAGGACTACTAGACTTTCGGGGTATCGTTAACTTTATATTGTCCATTGATGAAAGTTCTTGAACATTGATATAAAGATTATATGGATTACTGATTTCACTGCTAGAGCAAGAAATGAGGATTGATATTTGATCACAAAACTTTTGCCGAAATTGTGCTTCAGTAGTATTGCTCACTCTTAGATCACCCGTACGTATTTGACGACTTATTTCATATGTAGCGTTTTCAATAATTTGTTCTCCAATAAGAGCTATAGAAGTCTCAAATATAGCAAAAACAACTAAAAAATATGGGAAAGCAAGCAACGCAAATTCAAGAGCTGCAGCTCCATCTCGAGATAAAATTGACTGCATTACTTTTTTAAATAAATTTTTAATCATATATTTTAATTTAAATCCTTTAATAGTTGATCATATTTTAAAAATATTCATTAAATATTCGATTTAATGCGTTTTAAGCATGTTATATTCTCAATATAGTAATAGAGGAAATAAAAATTTTTCTTAAGCTAATACTTAAGAATTAAAATATGATATCAAGCTTTCAGAACTACCTATAATACTCAATTTTGTAATAACAAGATATATTTATAAGTGTTCTACACCCATAAAATGAATAAGAATTGCATTATCTTCTATAACAAGTTAATCCCTTTATAATATCTTCGGCAGTAATAACTCCAATAATAGCACCATTTTTAACAACACCTATTGATCCTGGCTGACGTGCCATTGCAGCAAGAATATTTATCAAAGGTTCTGACTTAACAGCCGTTCCTGTAATTTGACAAACATCAACAGGAATATCTTTCCGCATTACATCTCCTGCAATAAGCATATTAATTGGATTTAATTTTTCGACAAATGCAGAAACGTAATGATTAGCAGGACGGAGTATAATATCTTTAGGAGTACCACATTGGACAATGGAGCCGCCCTCCATCATAACAATACGATTTCCAAGACGAAAAGCCTCATCAAGATCATGACTAACAAAAATAATAGTTTTCTTAAGCTTTCTTTGAAACTCTAACAATTCATCTTGCAAGCGCACTCTTATCAATGGATCAAGTGAAGAAAATGGCTCATCCATAAGCAAAATAGGAGCACCAGTAGCAAAAGCACGCGCCAAACCTACACGCTGCTGCATACCTCCTGATAACTCTCTAACTTTACGATCAGCCCATTTTGTTAAATTCACTAATTCAAGTTGCTGATAAATTCTATTCTTACGCTCTCGGCTGGAGATACCCAACAACTCTAATCCTAATCCGACATTATCAGCTACTGTACGCCACGGAAAAAGAGCAAATTGCTGAAAAACCATTGAAACAGTATTCATACGCAAATGACGCAACGTCCTTGCATCTGTTGCATAAGGATTAACAAAACCTTTTTCAGTTGCAACCAAAACTTCACCACGAGTAACAGGAGCTAACCCATTTACAGAACGAAGCAACGTAGACTTACCAGACCCAGAAAGGCCCATCAAAACAAGGATTTCTTCTTTCTTAACTTCGAGACTAGCATTTATAACTGCTAACACCATGCCTGTTGACGTATCAATTTCGTCTCTAGTTGCACCCCCATCAATCATTTTCAAAGCTTTTCTTGGTCGAGAACCAAAAACAATATCGACCTCAGAAAACTTGACTGCATAATCACTCATACAGTATCTCTTACGCCCACAATACTAAACATACGATCAAGAATAATCGCCAAGATTACAATACAAAAGCCAGCCTCAAAACCTTTTCCAATATCTACAGTATTAAGCGCACGCAATACAGGAACTCCCAATCCATCAGCGCCAACAAGAGCTGCTATTACAACCATTGACAAAGATAACATAATCGTCTGAGTCAGAGCAGCCATAATTTGTGGAATAGCAAATGGCAACTCGACTTTACGAAAAACTTGACCTGGAGTAGCCCCAAATGCAAGAGCAGCTTCAGTTAGATCCGGAGGTGTTGAAATGACTCCTAATCGAGTAAGGCGAACAGAAGCCGGTATTGAAAATATAATCGTTGCAATTAGACCTGGAACCATTCCAAGACCAAAAAGCACTAACACAGGTATGAGATAAACAAACGTAGGAATAGTCTGCATCAAATCAAGACTTATCCGTACAATCGCATACAACCACTTTCGACGTGCAGAAAGAACGCCAAGAGGAACTCCTATTGCCATAGACATAAAAGTAGAAACCAAAACAAGAGCTAAAGTTTCAGTAGTTTCCTTCCAATACCCTTGATTTATAATCAACAGCAAGCCCATAGCAGTAAAAAGTGAAACTAATATACAACGCCTCATAACAAAAGTTATACTAGAAATAATAATAGTAGACACTAAAGGATTAGGCCATTGTAATATAAATAAAAGAGAGTTTATAATTTTTAGCAAAAAAAATGAAAGTTGCTCAAAAAAAAATCCATAATTGTTAGATAACTTATCGAAAACTAACCTAACATAATCTCCTAATGGAAGGTGCGTTTTGGCAATCCAGTTCAAACTTTCAATAACCACTGTAAACACAACTACCTTAAATCCAAAATCTATGTTTAATCTAGTAAAATTTCAATATTTAATCTTGCAACTTTTTCTTTACAGAAGCAAGATCATAATTTCCTTTAATATCTACTACTCCAGAAAGCCAGCTGTCTAATATTTTAGTATTGTTACTGAGCCACTTTTTCCCAGCAATTTTTGGGTCTTTCTTTTTATTAAGAATCTCATCCATAATTTCATTTTCCATTTTCAGAGAGAAAGTAAGATTTCTAAGAAATTGAGCAACATTAGGACACTCTTTCAAATAATCCGAACGCACTACTGTATATACAATTGCTTCGCCAAAATTAGGACCAAAATATTCATCTCCACCAGTTAAATAATTTATTTTAAAATTAATGTTCATAGGATGAGGCTCCCAAGCCAAGAAAACTATCGGCTGATTATCTCTTTCAGAACGCATAACCTGTGCCAACATCCCTTGCTCAGATGATTCTACAAGATGAAAACCTTTAAGGTTGAATTTATTTTTAGCAATCATATCCAAAATGTGAGTATTACCATCATTCCCTGGATCAATACCATATATATTTCCCTTTAACGCATCTTTATGAAGCGATATGTCCTTAAAATCCTTTATACCTAAGGAAACTGCAGCTGCATTAACTGCAAGTGTGTATTTCGCTCCTTTAAGATTTTCATGAACAACCTCAATAGATTTATCAAGAATATATGGCTTAATGTGTGAAGACATGGAAGGAATCCAATCACCCAAGAATACATCTATTGTTTTATCTTTTAAGGACTTGAAAGTAATCGGCACAGAAAGCAATTTAATATCTGTATGATATCCTAATGCTTCCAAAACAATAGAAGCCAAACTTGTGGTAGTAGAAATATCTGTCCAACCAACATCTGAAAAACGCACTGAAGTACACTTTTCAGACTCTATTGAAAAAGCATTCGAAGCCATGAAATAAAAAAGTAGACTCCATATAATGTTTTTTTTCATAAAATAATTGTTTAAATTAACAATAAACATGAACCACTTTCAATTTAAAACCATTTCTATTTATAAACCTTACTCATCTACTAATCTTTTTTAAATCTGAATTCAAGTTTTATTAATGTAATAAAAAGATTAACTGTAAATCTTATTGCGTATGAATTATGAATATTATCAAATCAACATACCCTTTGAATTATTTTTTTGTTCTTGAATGTTATTCATAACAACGCACTACCGAAATCTTATTAAGAATGTTACTATTTCCAACAAAAATATAGCTTTTTACTTAATTTTAAGCGTTAATTACAAAAATCGCAAAAGAGAAGACCTTTTTTTATTAGAAAAAGATTTATTGTCTGTTTTTAACAGTACTTTCTTAAAAAGATACGCATTTTTTAAATAAATCTTTTATAAAAAATTTATTTTTCCTTAGCAGGCTAAATTTATAGTAATTTTTCTTGCTTCAATTATAAAATAGCTTATTCTTTAAAAAACGTGCTAAGACTCTATGGAGCATTTGGCTATGACACGGTATTTCAATTTGAAAAATAGACTTGAAATTACAGCGCCCAGATGAACAAAGAGATGTAGTTCTCTATTTACCTGATGAAATCTATTTATAGATGATTACTCTTCAAAGGCATGAAGTAACTAGTATAATTTCTCTAAAGAAAAGATGGCATATCTACTGAAGGGAAAGGCCATGAGATTAAACCAGAACCCTTTTCGTTATACTGATACCACTCCTCCACCAGTAGACCATAAGCCTCTAGAATATAAAGAAGTAATTACAAAAGCAAAAGAAAAATTTAAACGTGGTAAAGATCCAATAGCCGATCATGAACAAATTCTAAAATTACTGAATTCACAAAAGGATCGAGCAGAATTAACAATGTGTCCTGATGTTGACCGAAATGATAAGAGTCGTGTTTGTAAACCGGGCTCAGTAAAAGTGTCAGGACGACGTCAAATTGAAATATATTCTCGTCTTATACACCTGTTGATCATATACAAGGCATTCTTCGAGATGAAATCGATGCTTTTGATGGTTTTTTATCCCATGCATGGGCAGTTACTGTTACTGGCGCTCCGAAATTATCGGCTATTCGTTTTCTTGAATCGCACGGAAAAAGTCCTCGTTCCTGGTATGGAGGTGTTATTGGTTGGATTGATTTTAATAGAAACATGAATACGGGTCTAACATTACGAACAATGCATATCAAAAATGGCATAGCAGAGGTACGTGTTGGAGCGACTTTGCTCAGCGATTCCAATCCCGATAAAGAAGAAACCGAAACTGAGTTAAAAGCTTCTGCTCTTCTATCAGCAATAAGAAATGACATTCCTAAAAGTAACATGAATTCTGAAACACATAAACCCGGAAAAGGATTACGGATACTTTTTATTGATCATGAAGATAGCTTTGTTCATACTCTTGCAAATTATTTTCGACAAACAGGCGCAGAAGTCTTAACTATTCGAACGCCAATATCTCAAGAGATTCTGAATATATTTTCTCCTCATTTATCAGTTTTATCTCCTGGCCCTGGCATGCCTGATGATTTTAACTGCAAGACAACCATAAACATGTTACGGCAAAACAAGATACCTATCTTCGGAGTATGTCTTGGTTTACAAGCCATTGCAGAGGCTTATGGTTCTAAACTTCGTTATCTTCCTGAACCTATACATGGCAAACCCTCAACGATTTATGTTCAAAATCCAGGTATTGTATTTGCTGGACTCAACAACAAGATAACAGTAGGACGTTATCATTCAATTTGTATTGACCCCGATACATTACCGAAAGAATTTATCGTCACTGCAAAAAGCGAGGATGGAACAATAATGGGAATTGAACATATTAATGAGCCTATCTCTGCTGTTCAATTTCATCCCGAATCAATCATGACACTTGGAGACAATGCTGGTATGCTTATGATAAGAAATATAGTCTCTAACATCACAATAAAAAATACTTATCCTGATTCATTATGATAGTTAATAATAACAACATTATCTTAAAACTTGCATTCATTGGAATACCAGTATCAATATTAGTTACAAGCCTAAAGTTCTTAGCATGGTATCTTACAGGTTTTGTCTCATTACTTTCTGATAGCTTAGAATCAATTATTAATATTGCTACAGCACTAATAACCTATTTTACTATAAGATATGCACAACAGCCAGCTGATAATAATCATCCTTTTGGTCATCAAAAAGCAGAATACATTGCAGCTGTTGTAGAAGGTATCCTAATTATTGCAATAGCATTCATGATACTCCAGGAAGTATGGTTCAATACTGTAAAGACCTCAATCTCAGAAACACCTATAATTGGTTTAACAATAACAATCTTTGCAAGCGTAATTAATTTTTTTTGGGGATATTTTCTTATTAAAACTGGGAAGGAAAAACGCTCACCTGCTCTCCAAGCAGACGGGCAACATATAAATTCAGATGTACTTACATCAATAAGTATAGTTTTCGGGTTGATTATAGTTATGGTAACCGGCTACACTATAGTTGATCCTATCATAGCGACTATGGTGGCCATTCATATCTGTTATCAAGGTTGCAAATTAGTATATGATTCTATCAAAGGACTGATGGATAGTGCTGTAGATCCAGAGCTTGAAGAAAAAATTAGAAAAACAATTGCAGCTCATGCTATTGGATCACTTGGAGTTCATGATCTCAAAACACGGCAAGCAGGTGCACTTTTTTTCGTTGACTTTCATTTAGTTGTACGCTCTGATATGACAGTTGCAAACGCACATAAAATTTGTGATCGTTTGGAAAAAGCTATAGAGAATTCTACACCAGGAGCAATGATAGCAATACATATTGAACCGGAAAGCGAAAAAGCTCATGGAATTAACGTTGCATTACCAAAAGTTTTAGATCATGCATAAGAAAGATACACCTAGTTTATCCATACTTGGAGAAAAAACAACTTTTAGTGACAGCCCTGAAACTGCATTGCTTGAGAAAATACCATCAACTTACAAGGAATTATGTTATGTAGTACGTTTTACAGCTCCAGAATTTACGTCACTATGTCCTGTAACCAGTCAACCAGATTTTGCATACATTATTATAGATTATGTTCCTAATAAATGGCTTGTAGAATCCAAATCTTTTAAACTATTTCTAACTTCTTTCCGCAATCATCGTGCATTCCATGAAGATTGTTCACTCTATATTGCCCAAAGACTGGTAACATTACTTGAACCACAATGGCTTCGTATATGTGCATATTGGTACCCACGCGGAGGCATTCCTATTGATGTCTTTTGGCAAACCTCTTCTCCTCCAAAAGGGGCATTAATTCCTGATCCAGGAGTTCCAACATATCGTGGTAGAGGTTGATTTAATATTTCAATAATTCTTCGCAAGCAATGTGTTGCTTACTCTTTAAGTGCTAATGTGCATGAAATTTTATCTAAAACAGCATTCACAAACTTCGGCTCTTCTTTATTAAAGAAAGCATGGGCTATTTCAACATATTCAGAAATCACAACAGCTGCTGGAATAGTTGTACATTCCAGTAATTCAAAACATCCTGCACGAAGTATAGCCCTTATAATTAAATCTAGTCTAGATAGAGACCACCCCTCTGCCAAAGAAGAAGTAACCAATGAATCAATTTTCTTCTGATTATTGACAACTCCATGCATTATCTTACGGAACCATCCAGTATCTGCCTTCAAATAAATATCGCCGTCTATTTCTTGTCCAAAGCGATATTTCTCATATTCCGCTATTACTTCTAATACACCATACCTACCTATATCCATCTGATACAAAGCCTGCACAGCGAAAAGGCGAGCAACCCCTCGTTGATTAGCGGTTTTAAAAAGAAACCTATCGTCTTCCATATCATTAATTTACTGACATAATTGTTTCTTTAATTCAATCATTTTCAATGCAGCACGAGCAGCAAAACCTCCTTTGTCTAACTGCAAACAACTAACACGAGCCCACGCTTGTTCTTCATTATCTACCATAACAATCCCATTCCCAACGGCTAAACATTTACTAACAGAAAGAGTTATTAGCCCACGAATCGATTCACGAGTTATAATATCAAAATGAGATGTTTGCCCCTTAATAACAACACCTAAAACAATAAAACCATCATATTGAATATCTTTATTATGTTTTGCATTCACTGCCATACTAACTGCTGCTGGAATTTCTAAAACACCAGGAACCGTTACTATATCAAAAATTGCATTAACGCTGTCAAGAACTGAAATAGCCCCTTTAAGCAATTCAGTAGATAATTGATTATAAAAACGTGCTTCTATTAATAGAAGTCGTAAATCAGAAGTTGCTCCATTATTAAAATTCCTTAAAGGCATATAACATCACTTTCTCAAATACAAAGTATAATCTAAAAAATTACATTTTACATGAGCACTAATTTTTAAAAGATTATTAAATATTATTATTATGCTCCAATAGCCTAGAAATGTATCTAGCAATAGTATCAACCTCTAAGTTAACAAAATCACCTTTTTTTCTTATTTTCCAAGTTGTTACTTTAAGCGTATGCTGAACTAATAATACATCAAAAGAACTTTCGTTGAGGCTATTAACAGTTAATGATGTTCCATCAAGAGCTACAGATCCTTTAACAGCAATAAATTTTTCTAAATATTTTGGTATTCTTAAACGACAACGAATAGCATCTCCTTCAGCATCCATAAAAATTATCTTTGCAACGCCATCCACATGACCTAGCATAATATGCCCTCCCAATTCATCCTCAATTTTAAGAGAGCGCTCTAAATTAATTTGATCCCCTACACGCCACGAGCTTACTGTCGTTCTATCAATTGCCTCCTGCCAAACTTCTACTTCATACCAATTCTTAGAAGAATCTTTTGATGCAACAGAAGTAACAGTAAGACACACGCCAGAATGCGCTATTGAAGAACCTACTTTAATGCAAGAAACATCATAAGCTGTTTCAACACGTAATCTTATACCTTTATTTATTGGAATAACTTCTATAAGTTGTCCTATATCTGTAACAATTCCTGTAAACATTGTCTTCGCCTTGAGTATTCCACACAATCATCAGAACCGAAAGAATCACATCGAATTTTTTCAAATGTTTTTTCAATCTTATCTATACAAATCGGCGATGGTATACCTTGATTCCCAATAATTTTTTTTGATTTATAAAGTATAAGAGTATCAACAAGATCTAATTTTAAAAAAGAGTGTGCTACCTTTGCCCCACCTTCTACGAGTAAAGAAGTAATACCATGTTCTACTAACATAAAAAGTAATTTTTTAATATCATAGCAATTGCAATAAAGAATATTTATACCTTCTTTTTCCAGATCAACAATGGACTTACTATTATTACTAGAGGTAACAACTATAACTGGAGACAACGATAACGTCTTTACTAGTTTAGAGGTTTTCGGTAACTCCAAACGTGGATCCAGAATAATACGAATAGGAGAACGTGACTCAAGACCATTTAATCTACATGTTAGTTCAGGGTCATCAATTAATGCTGTACCTATGCCTACTAAAATAGCATCTGAATGAGCCCTAACAATATGCGACTGTGCGTTAGCAATATCTCCTGTAACAGGAAAATTTCCAACATTTCGAAGACCAATCATATTATCGGCTGATACTGCCAACTTTAATGTAACATGAACGCGTTTTTTTAGCTGGCGAATTAAATACGCATCTAAAACATGATAAGCTTCTTGCTGCAAGATTCCTTCTTCAACAATAATTCCTGCTTGTGATAACATTAACAACCCACGACCTGATACACGTCTATCAGGATCACGAATACACACAACAACACGAGCTACTTTTGCATTTATAAGAACCTGAGCACAAGGAGGGACTTGACCATAATGAGAACAGGGCTCTAAGCTAACATAAACAGTTGCCCCTACAGCATTTTCTCCTGCTTCAGAAAGAGCTTGAGTCTCGGCATGAGGCCGACCATTAAAAGCTGTAATAGCTTTTCCAACAACCACATTATCTTTTACGATCAAACAACCAACACAAGGGTTAACAGATGTGAGACCCATTCCCCAACGAGAAAAGCGTAATGTAGCAGCCATAAATTTTTGGTCAATTAACGATATAGACATTTTAAATTTCTAAAAAATCTCTTTCCTATACAAAACACCATTATCATATTTATATAATCTGAATAACTTTACCTTTAAAATAAATATTAAAACTCCCTTATAGTCATCAAGATTACAAACCATGACAGGACTTCAAATATTAACTGAATATAGTATAAAAAATTTTACTTAATCAAGATAATCATAGATAGGAAAAGCTTTTATAAGTTCATTGACTTTATTACGAATATCATTTTCTAAATATTCATAAGCTTTATCAGAAACGCTTGATATTCCAAGAACAACCTCAGCGATAAGATCAGCAAGATATTCAAACTCTGCTTCTTTAAACCCTCTCGTTGTTGCTGCTGGAGATCCCAATCGAATACCAGAAGTAACATAAGGCTTTTCTAAATCAAATGGGATACTATTCTTATTGCACGTAATATACACACGACCAAGAGCAGCTTCTACTGCTTTACCTGTAAGATTCTTATTTTTTAAATTCACCAAAACAATGTGGTTATCCGTATCACCAGACACAATATTAAAACCATGGACCTTGAGTTTTTTAGCAAGAGTTTTAGAATTCTTTACAACCTGAGAAGTATATTCTTTGAATTCAGGACGCAACGCTTCCTTAAACGCTACAGCTTTAGATGCAATGATATGCATAAGTGGACCACCTTGTAATCCAGGAAATATAGCAGAATTAATCTTTGCAGCTAATTTCTCATCATTCGTCATAATCATACCTCCACGTGGACCACGCAAGGACTTGTGGACTGTAGTAGTGACTACATGAGCATGTGGTATTGGTGACAAATGTTGTCCACCAGCAACAAGACCAGCAATATGAGCCATATCAACTACAAAATAGGCTCCTACAATATCTGCAATCTTACGAAAACGTTGCCAATCCCAAAAACGAGGATAAGATGAACCGCCTGCCATAATAAGCTTAGGTTTTGATTTAATAGCTAAATCCTCAATTTCATCCATATCAAGAATATGGTTATCCCTACTCACACTATATGGAACAACATCAAACCACTTCCCAGACAGATTAACTGGTGCACCATGTGTCAAATGCCCACCGGAATTGAGATCGAGGCCCATAAACTTATCACCAGGATTTAAAAGCGCCAGGAAAACAGCTTGATTCATTTGCGAACCAGAATGCGGCTGAACATTAACAAAATTAACATCAAATAATTTTTTTGCACGCTCAATTGCCAAATCTTCAATAACATCAATATAATGGCATCCACCGTAATAACGCTTCCCAGAATAACCCTCAGCATATTTATTAGTCAAAATAGAACCTTGTGCCTCCAAAACAGCACGAGAAACTATATTTTCTGATGCAATCAATTGTATCTCCTGACGTTGCCGGTCCAACTCTTGACCAACAATAGAAAATATATCAGGATCAACTTGTGCAAGAGATTTATTAAAAAAATCCCATGTATTTAATGAACTCATAAAATATCATCCTAATATCTAAATAGAAAAATTAACCTTAATCTTTGATACAAATAAACCACAATTAAATCACCAATAAACGAAAACAGCTTAGAAGGGCACATTAAAAAATACAATACCCTATGCCGTGTTGAAATAGATTATCTATTAATTTGATAAAAAATCCTCTTCAGGGATAGGCTTGCGGGGTATAGAACTATTTGGTGCTAACGAGTTTCCATCTAGATTATAAATATCTTCTCTAAGTTGTACAACATGATCTTTGGAAGACCATGCAGATATATAAACAAAATGAATTGGAACCTTATTAGCAAGTTTAATAGGTGTATTGACACGACTTTCTATAACGCGCTCCATTCTCTGACGTGTCCAACCAGGAGTTTTACTAAGAAGCCAAACATTAAGATCTCTCACATTACTCACGCGCACACATCCAGATGTCTCAAAACGCATAATCTTATTAAACAAACCTCGCTGTGGAGTATCATGCATATAAACAGAATAAGGATTCATAAAATTTATCTTAGTGGAAGACATGGCATTTATCTTGCCTGGATCTTGACGAAACATCAGATTTGGTGCTTTAGGGGCATTCCAATCAATTTGTTCTGGAGGAATCTCAACTCCTTTATTGTTAACCAGACGAATATTGTTGCGTTTTAAATAAGTTGGATCTTGACGCATAAGTGGCATAATATCTTTTTGCACAATCGAACGCGGTGCAACCCAAAAAGGATTGAGGATCACTTGATAGATTTCTGAATTCAAAATAGGAGTTTGACGGTCTATTTTACCAACTATTGCAGTATTGCGTAATACTACCGATCCATCTTGAACTGCTTCTATATAAGCAGCAGGTATATTGACCATAACATAACGTTGACCAAGGTTCCCTGATACCAAAGCCTGAAGACGAGCATAATTCTTATTCAACTGCTGCAAACGAATTTCTGCTGGAATATTCATAGCCTGAATTGTCGATTCTTCAAGAATACCGTCTGCCAGTAACCCATGTCGTGCTTGAAAATTCCTTACAGCTCCATCAACATAAGAATCGAATGCTGAAGAAATACCTACCCTTTTATCAAGATCATATGACAAAATTAATCTTTCACGTAAAACCTGAACGGAAGGATCAACATCGCCAATACGCAAAGAGCGTGGTATTACCACCTGTGGCCACCCACCTCTATTAGTAATATCCTGATAAACAAAAATCGCCTGTTGAAGATTAGCAAGAGTAGCCTCACTTAAAACAGGAGTATTGGAATTGATCTTCGCAGTTATACGGGAAAATCGAGAATCAAATTGGTCTCCCCAATTTGCACGACCCCCATCATTTACAACTGCATCCAAAACTGTTTGCGCAAAAGAAGGAACTGACAAACCTGCTAAACCCAATGATGCTGCAGACTGCATAAAAAGACGGCGCGAAACACGTTTAGAACAATCTTTTTTCTTACAATCCATTTCTATACTCATTTTTACACCCTAAAAAATGGACTCCTTTAAAAGAATCACACCAATAAGTGTCTACTTTATAAAGTAGACATAATCTACTAATTTTAATTATATATATGTCAACATATAGACACGCTTAAGAACATATTATATTATCACTCTTAATTATGGTATAATTTTATATATCGTTTAAAGGCGGTATAAAATTTGATCATTCCAGAAACGATCAAGGCGCTGTAATAATTTATTGATTTCAATAAAATTATTAACATCAAGACCTCCAACCTTATGAATAGAGGTAATATGTCTTTCATAAAGTTTAGCAACAGTTTCAGCTATCTCCTGCCCAGGCTTAGTAAGACTAATCCGCACAGAGCGCCTATCTATACGCGAGCGCTGATGATTAACAAATCCTAGATCAACTAACTTCTTTAAATTATACGATACATTCGATCCCAAGTAATAACCTCGTGAACGCAACTCACCAGCAGTTAACTCAGAATTACCAATATTAAAAAGTAAAAGCGCTTGTACCGCATTAATATCACTACGGCCTTGACGTTCAAATTCATCCTTAGTAACATCTAAGAGGCCTCGATGTAATCGTTCAATAAGATTTAAGCATTCCATGTAAAGGAATCTAATATTATTATTGTTCTTATCCTCTACAACAGACATTACCTTTGATTGGACTCTGGTCTTCATAATATATGCCTCTTCTTCTAATGTCGTTAGTGTAATCCGACTCTTCTAAAGAAGAAGCATATCTAATATCTATCAAATTCTAATTAAAAGTCAGCCTTAATATCTTGTTACTATCATAATGTTTTTCAGTTACAGTAAATTTATTGTTAGAGATCCGTGTTTAATATATTTTAATTGCTTTTTTGATGTGCTAATAAAAAGCGCATGCTCAAATATAAGACCAAAATTAAAAGGTGCATAAGACAGAGTACATAATTATATCCAAAAATGTTTGGAAAAATTAAATACATGATTATCTGTATAACAGCTGAGAGCAACCATATAACTGGTCCCCAGGATACTGTAAGCCATAATCCTACTGAAGAAACAGGGAATAAAACACTAAGGCTAGCAACTGCTGTTTTCCAAGGAGTAGGCAATAAATCAAAACGCCGATATCCTTCAAATGAATACCCTACTGCCATTTTCCAATAATATAATGTAAAAATAAAAGAAATAATGGAAACAATCCGAAGAAAAAAAATAAATATCATTTCAATACGTGTAAGCTGTAGTGTACTCATAGTATTAATTAAGAAAAAATATTAAACAAGTTTAACTCCCCATTAGAGAGACAATGACTATTTTACACTATATAACATGAAGTCATTTTATATCTCAAGAGAAAGGAACATAACCAAAAAAGATGTCCTATACTAGTAATACTCTTAATAAAAATATTGACTATCTCAGAATGCGAAGAAATCGCAAATCTGATTGGATACGAAGGCTTGTGTGTGAGAATCATCTTACTGTTAACGATCTTATTTTACCTGTCTTTATTGTCTCTGGAACAAATGTTATCGAACCAATCCATTCTATGCCTGGAGTTAACCGTATGAGTATCGATAACACAATAGAAATCGCCAAAAAGGCATCTGACTTAGGAATACCAGCAATCGCTATATTTCCTAATATTGAGATAGAGCTTCGTGATGATACCGGTTCTCATAGTTTAAGATCTGATAATATACTGAACAAAGCTATATCTGCTATAAAAAAAGCAGTTCCAAATATAGGAATCATCACTGATGTGGCACTGGATCCATTTACAAGTCATGGACACGATGGAATCTTATATAAAGATGAAATTATTAACGACAAAACTGTGGAAATAATCTCACGTGTAGCAGTAATACAAGCTGATGCTGGTGCAGATATTATTGCTCCTTCAGAAATGATGGATGGAAGAGTCCAAGCAATCCGAAGAGCTCTTGACAAACACGGACACACAAATGTTGGGATTATGTCCTATACTGCTAAATTTAATTCAGCTCTCTACGCCCCTTATCGAGAGGCAATTTCCACGCAGCAATTATTAAAAGGCAATAAAGCAACTTATTATATAGACTCAGCCAACATATCGGAAGCAATCCGTGAAGCTGCCATAGACATGCAAGAGGGAGCTGATATGTTCATTGTTAAACCAGGTCTACCATACCTTGATATTTGCAATCAAATAAAAAAAACCTTTGGTCTTCCAACATTTGCATATCAAGTTTCAGGCGAATATGCTATGATTCGAGCAGCTAGTCTTAATGGATGGATTGACGAAAAAAAGGTTCTCATGGAAACACTGCTCGCTTTTAAACGATCGGGTTGTGATGGTATTTTTACTTATTTTGCACTTGAGGCTGCTCATATACTTTTACATCCATAGATAAATATCAACATTAAAAACAATGTAATTATTAAATTAAGAACCTTTTAAAGCAAAAGCTTTTACTAGAAAAAATTATCTGAACGTGGGAAGCCTTTTGGAGCAAGCTGTCCAACAGCACCACGATTGCCTATCCATTGCAACAATTCTTCTTTAGATCGATGAAATGAACGACCAGCACTATCTAACCACGTAAGACCCTTGGTTATATCAAAACAATATGCAATAGAAACACCTCCGTCTTTACAATTCTGAAGACGAACACCTTTACCTCGCAGCATTTCAGGAATTTGTTCTAATGGGAAAATGAGAAGTTTACGATTTTCAGAAATGATAGCAACATGATCACCTTTTACAGGAATAATGAATTTGATTTCATTAAATGATGAAACATTAAAAACTTGTTTACCTTTGCGTGTATTTGCAATTATTTTAGATTCTTGGACAACAAAACCATTTCCATTCGTAGCAACAATCAATAGCTTACGAGCTCCGTCATGAACAAAAGCAGTAACAATATCCTGATCATTCTCCATATCTACTAAAATTCTTATAGGCTCTCCATGACCACGACCACTAGATAGTTTACTTGCTACAAGAGTATACGCCTTACCTCCTGTTGAAAACATCAAAATTTTATCAGTAGTATATGCTGGAAAAGCAAGCTTTAACTCATCTCCTTCTTTAAAAGTTAGCATAGAAACATCTATTGAATGCCCTTTTAGTACACGAATCCAACCTTTTTGAGAAATAACAACTGTTATTAACTCCTTCTCAAGCATCGCATGATGGATCACTTCTTTATTGGTTTTTTCAGTCTCAATTAACATCGTACGACGCTTTCCAAGTGCCGTAGATTTAGAAAAAGTTTTTTTACTTCATTAATTTCATGTGCTATTTTTTTCCATTGCTGATCCTCAGAACTTAAAAGCACTTCAATAGTAATTTTTTCTTCAGTTAATTTATTAAACTCTGATTTGATCTCAATCTCTTCTAATTTACGTAATGAACGCAATCTCATATTAAGAATAGCTTCTGCTTGATTTTGATTAAGAGAAAATCTTTTCATGATGAGAGGCTTTGGCTCATCCTCTTCACGAATAATAGAAATTATTGTATCCATATTTAAATAAGCAACTAGAAAACCCTGGAGTATTTCTAAGCGTTTATCAATCGCTACCATACGAAATCGTGATCGACGACACAACACTTCCCGGCGATGTGCCAACCATTCCTTCAGAACTTTATCAAGAGACATAACCTGAGGAACTCTTCCCATTGATAGAACATTCATATTTAATGGAAAGCGACTCTCTAATTCTGTCAACATAAACATTGACTCCATTAAAAGTGCTGGATCTACTGTACGACTCCTGGGAATTAATACAACACGCAAGTCCTCGGCCGATTCATCGCGAATATCTTCTAATAAAGGCAATTTTTTAGATACCAATAATTCCGCTATCTTTTCGATTAATCTTGATTTCTGTACCTGATATGGAATCTCAGTAACCACAATGCACCAGGAACCACGACCAAGATCCTCAATATTCCATTTACAACGGACACAAAATCCTCCTCTCCCAGTACGATAAGCCTCTACAATACTCTCATGACTATTAATCACAAGACCTCCTGTTGGGAAATCTGGGCCTGGAATAAGTTCAGTAAGACTTTCTAATGATGCATTTGGTTGATCAATCAATAATAATGCAGCTTCACAAATTTCATAAACATTATGCGGTGGTATAGAAGTAGCCATACCGACAGCAATACCAGAAGAACCATTCGCTAAAAGATTAGGGAACTTTCCTGGAAGTACAATTGGCTCAGAATCTTCTTCATTATACGTAGAGCGAAAATCAACGGCATCTTCATCGACACCTTGCAATAGCAAAGCAGCTACTTCAGTCATACGTGCTTCAGTATAACGATAAGCCGCAGCACTATCACCATCAATATTTCCAAAATTGCCTTGCCCATCAATGATTGGATATCGTTGAGAAAAATCTTGAGCTAAGCGTACTAAAGCATCATATATTGATTGATCTCCATGAGGATGGAACTTACCGATAACATCGCCTACAATCCGAGCACTTTTTTTAAAAGAGGAATTAAAATTCAAACCCATCTCATTCATTGCATGAACAATTCGTCGATGAACAGGTTTAAGCCCATCTCGCACATCAGGAAGAGCACGGTGCATAATTGTTGATAAAGCATATGCAAGATATCTTTCCTCAAGTGCTTCCTGCAAGGAAACAGACTTTATATTCTCTTTATTTGTATTATTCAGAGAAGACATATCATCAACGCTCATAAAATTATCGTTATCAACGAGTAGATTAGCTTAAAAATTAAATATATACTATTTGAATATTCTTTCTCTTCTAAAAAGACTATTCAACTCAAAAACAATATAGTTAAAAATATAAGGTCTAATAGCTATTTTTTTAACTATTTCTCTTTCTAGCATAATCTATCTTTTAAAGATCCTAATCCTCACTTAATAATCCAAAAGAGATTTTTTATCTTTTTCAAATATCATAGAACATTATATTCTTATTCTTTAATGATAGAAATATCAAAAAATGCCAAAAAAATAAATTGTTGTTTAATTAATAATAGCTATTTTTATTATTAAAACTATCCAATCCGTTAGGCTATTATAAGATAAACTTACTTAATGTAGCAATGAACGTAGAAAACTTCTAATTAACACATATATACTTTATACTATCCATAAAAAAGAAAAAAGACTTGCAGCATTCAAAACCATCAACGTTGATCTAAAGGAACATAATCACGTTTTTCAAAGCCAATATACAGCTGACGAGGACGACCTATACGTTTAGAGGAATCCTCTAACATCTCTGTCAACTGAGCAATCCATCCTGCAGTTCGTGCAACTGCAAACAATACCGGAAATAAACTGGACGGGAAACCAATCGCTCTCAAGATTAAACCAGAATAAAAATCAACATTCGGATAAAGTTTTCTTTCAATAAAATACTCATCCTTTAAAGCAAGCTTTTCTAATTCCAGAGCCACTTGCATAATAGGATCATTTTCGTTTCCAGTCGCCTTAAGCACTTCGTACATAGTCTTTTGCATAATCCGGGCACGAGGGTCATAGTTTTTATACACACGATGTCCGAAACCTGATACTCGGAAAGAACTATTCTTATCCTTAGCACGCGCTATATACTCTGGAACTCGTTCAGGAGAACCAATTTCTATCAACATATTGAGCGCTGCTTCATTTGCCCCCCCATGCGCTGGACCTCCAAGACATGCGATACCAGCAGCAATACAAGAAAAAGGATTAGCCCCAGATGAACCGGCCAACCTTACTGTAGATGTAGATGCATTCTGTTCATGATCAGCATGCAAAATAAATATACGATCTATAGCACGCGATAATATTGGATCAATATGATATTCCTCACACGGAATTGAAAAGAACATATTCAAAAAATTAGCAGAATAGTCTAGATCATTTCTGGGATAGGAGAAAGGTTGTCCTATAGAATGTTTATAAGTCATTGCAGCTAAAGTAGGCATCTTGGCAATCATTCTTAATGATGCAACCATACGCTGATAAGGGTTTCCTACATCTGTAGAATCATAATAAAATGCTGAAAGAGCACTAACAGCTCCCATCATCACAGACATAGGATGAGAAGAAGGAGAAAAGCCTTTGAAAAAGCGAGACATATGCTCATTCACCATTGTATGTCTAGATATTCTATAATTAAAATCTTTTTTCTGGCTAACAGTAGGAAGCTCTCCGTAAAGCAATAAATAACAAACTTCAAGAAAATCACTTTTTTCTGAAAGTTGCTCAATAGGGTAGCCACGATGTAATAATACCCCTTTCTCGCCATCAATAAATGTTATACAAGATTCACAGGAAGCAGTAGAGGAAAAACCTATATCATAAGTAAATACCTCTAAATCCTTATACAAAGAAGAAATATCTATAACAGGTGGCCCAAGGGTGCCGCTTTTGATATGTAGCTTTGCTTCCTTATTTCCTAATTTCAGTGTTGCAACCTTATCTGTCATGAACTCCCCCCAATAAAAATATCCTTACAAAATTACTATAAACTCTAATATTTCAATTATATAACGTCCATATACAAAATCTAAGTTAACTAATCTATTGCCGATAGTTCTAAATTTTAAATTAATTTATATAAAAAGAATAATAATGTTGAAATTTAAAAACTTAGTACCAGTTATATTCACTCTTCTATCTTTCAAGTTATTACTTAACCAATATTTTTTGAAAAAATTTTCTATTTCAAAACCTAGCTTTGCCGATAAAGGATTTAAAAATAAAATATACAAACCTCTTTATCTACAACTTTCAAATAGCATCAAAACAGAATTAGAATATGGTCGTCCTTTCATATTTATTCCTGTCTTTTTAGCATTCGGAGCAACTCTCTGGTTTCTTCAAGAAAAAAATATCTCCCTGTCATTAATTGTTACAGGATTTATACTCTCAACAATATCAACTATACTCTCTTCTCGTTGTTCTCTGGCAATGTTTCTATTTACGGGAGCAATAACGTGCACCTTTATGGGAGCAATACTGGCAGCCAGCGAAACAAAACGAAAACCCAAAATCATGCTTTTCAAGCCTATCACAGTAGAATTACGAGGCTTAATAGAAAAACGTGAAGCTATGGGAAATGAAAAATGGCGTTATCTCGTTAAAATTCTTGATGTCAAAGGCATTTCTCTGGATTCTTTCCCGCAAAGAGCAATAATATCTACTGTTATAAAACATAAACCTTTTATGCAAGGAAAAATCATACAAGGACTGGCAAGATTATCACCACCATCGGGTCCGGTTCTACCTCGTCTTTTTGATTTCAGGTTTTTCTCCTACTTTAAAAGTATAGGAGCAAACGGTTATTTCTATGGTTTGCCAATCTTAAGCCAATATACTGACAAAGATCCAAAACCTAGTTTAATATCTCAGTTAAGCATGTTACTTGATAGAGCACGTACATATATCGGTGAATATATCCGTCATAAAATTCCTGGAGATTCAGGAGCTTTTGCAGCTGCTCTCGTTACAGATGAACGTCGAGCGATTTCTCTTGAGACTAACGAAGCTCTGAGAAAATCTGGCCTTTCACATATCATAGCAATCTCCGGACTTAATATGGCTATTGCAGCAGGACTTTCTTTCCTGGGCATACGCAAAACACTCTCTTTATTTCCAAATTTTACAGAACGCTTTGCAATTAAGAAAATTGCAGCTTTTGGAGCGCTTTTTACAGTCACAATCTATTTTTTGATATCAGGATTCAGTGTTTCTGCGCAAAGAGCTTATTTAATGACCGTTATTACATTAATTTCTATCCTACTTGATAGAATTTCAATCTGTTTACATAATATTGCATTGACTGCTCTTGTTATCCTTTTTATAACACCTTCAGAAGTCATGGGGCCTAGTTTTCAAATGTCGTTTGCAGCGACTATAGCTCTTGTAGCAAGCTATACAAAGTGGGAAAACAAAGCTATCTCTCACCCTCTTCTCAAGACATTCCGTTATGGAATTATAATTACTGGCATAATAGATTTTTTTAAAAAAATTCTATTAACATCTTTAATAAGCAGCCTAGCAACTTCTCTCTTTTTAATTCAACATTTTCATAACATTGTGGTATATGGATTTCTTGCCAATCTCGCTGCCATACCGTTACTATCATTCATAGTTATCCCTGCAGCTTTTGCTACAATATTTTTAATACCTCTCTCTTTAGATCATATTCCTCTGCAAATCATGGGCTGGGGATTGGAGCTGATTATTGCTATTGCACAAAGTATTTCAAGATGGGGAAATGTCATTTATATAGGAAGAATACCCTCTGTATTATTTATCAGTTTGCTTATTGGCTTTCTTATATTAACACTACTTAAAACTGCTCTTTGTCATATTGGAACTATCATTATAGTCTTATCTATGAGCGCATTCTTTTTTCTTCATCCAACTCCTAAACCTGATCTTTTAATATCTGATAATGGTCGTTTAGTTGCTTTTGTAAAAGAAGACACTCTCTTCACCAACCGTACGAATCCACCACGCTTTATATTTTCACAATGGCAAACAGCACTAGCAGCGAAAAATCATCAAAAACCCCAGAAAATAAATAATAAAAGGATTCCCAGTGAATGGGATCAAAAATCTATAAAAATATTGTTAAATTCATTTCCCTTTAGACAATTTGTATGCATTGATAAATTATTATGTACTGGACAACATGAAACTGGAACAATTATTTCTGTAATTGAAAAGATAGAATCTATAAATATAGCTTGCAAAACTTCTGATGTTATAGTGACTGCAATTAATATAGACCCTGCACTATGTAATGTTCGACTATTAATAACTCCGAAAATTTTACGTAAAAGCGGCTCATTAGAAATCATCATTATCAAGTCGCCAAAGAAAAATGAAAAACCAACTTTCGTGATTAAGAATTCTACTAATGACACAGAACGCCCTTGGAGATATTCAACTCAACCACAATTCAAAGACTAAAATCATATCTCATCATTTTATAATGGCCATTATATCTCAATATCGTCGAATCAATCCTACTAATTTACCCTGAATTTTTACATTTTTAGGGGGGAATATCCGCGTTTTATATGCGGGATTAGCGGCCTCCAAAGCAATAGAATCTCCTTTTCGACGAAATCGTCTTAAGGTAGCTTTCTCTTCATTAAGAAGCGCCACAACAACATCCCCTGAATTTGCAGTTTCACAGCTGCATATAATAACAGTATCACTATCTAAGATACCAACTCCATTCATTGAATCTCCCTCAACTTCAAGAGCATAATGGTTCCCTAATATTTGAAACATATTAATAGGAATCATGATTTCATGTGTGTTATTTTGAATATTAGATATAGGCACTTCTGCTGCTATATGACCCATGAAAGGCACCGAGGAAAAACCCATATTTTGCTTGCGGGATAAGCCTTCTGCGCTATGATAAGAAAAATTATTGCCAACTTTAGTGTTTGACATCAGATCATCAGGAAGTCTAAGGATCTCTAAGGCACGAGCCCTCTTGGGCAGTCGACGAATAAAGCCTCTTTCTTCCAATGCGATTATTAAGCGATGAATACTTGCTTTTGACACAAGTCTCAACGCATCTTTCATTTCATCAAAAGATGGGGATACACCTGTTTGTCTTATGCGTCCATGAATAAAAAGTAAGAGTTCCTGCTGCTTACGCGTTAACATTTAAAAACTAACCCTCGCGCCATCTATGCGGCATGATATATATATTCACCTTACTTCTGTAATAGTTAAAAAGCTTATATTAGCTTGTCCTATAATGATAAAAAATACGACCAAATTATAATCCCTACTAAAAAAAACATAAAAAGTTCTTTTAAAGATAAAATATGAGGTATTCTTAATCATATTTTATAAAAGATTAACTTTTTAGAACCCATAGAACATATTCACTCACATAAAAACCTAACTTACATTAAAAACATTTGTCCTAATTTTAACAACAATTTTTTTACCATTTCAAGTTAGAGAATATTGAAAAATTAAAATGATAAAAACTCATACAGAAATTCACATAGAGAATAAACCATCACTCATAACTTTTTCTAATTCAAAACCCATATCTTTGATTGCTGGTCCATGCCAATTAGAAAGTCGTGAGCATGCATTTATGATGGCAGGAAGATTAATCGAAATTTGCCAATCATTTGATATTGGCCTTGTTTATAAATCTTCTTTTGACAAGGCGAATCGCAGCTCATTAACAAGTCAACGCGGAATTGGAATAGATAAAGGATTGGAAATTTTATTAGACTTGAAAAAAGCCTATAATTTGGCAATAACGACAGATATTCACACAGAAATGCAATGTGAAATTGTAGCGCCCGTCGTTGATATTTTGCAAATTCCTGCATTTCTTTGCCGTCAAACAGATTTGTTAGTTGCAGCAGCACGAACAGGACGTATCATTAACGTCAAAAAAGGACAATTTCTTTCACCATGGGATATGAAGAATGTCCTGCATAAACTTAACGCTAATGGTGCATTAGATGTATTATTGTGTGAACGTGGTGTGTCTTTTGGCTACAATACACTAGTATCTGATATGCGTGCTCTACCCATCATGGCAGCCATGGGCGCACCTGTAATCTTTGATGCCAGCCACTCTGTTCAACAGCCTGGAGGGCAAGGGGATCGTTCTGGTGGACAACATGAATTTATTGCACCTCTTACAAGAGCTGCTGTTGCTGTAGGTGTTGCAGGTATTTTTATTGAAACACATCAAGATCCTGACAAAGCTCCATCTGATGGACAAAACATGCTAAAACTAGATAAACTGCCAGAACTTTTAGAACAAGTAATTGCTATCGATAATATTGTAAAGCTGGTATAAAATCAATGTAAGCACAATCATAGTGTTAATATACATACTTAATATAAGATAAATATCCCTATTTAAACCAACATCTTCAGGAGGAAAATCATGTCATCAATTACCAATATAATTGCCCGTGAAATTCTTGACAGTCGAGGCAATCCAACTATTGAAGTTGATGTACATCTCACAAATGGCAGTATCGGCCGCGCTGCTGTTCCTTCTGGATCATCGACTGGATCTTATGAAGCAATCGAATTACGCGATCATGACAATCGTTATTTTGGTAAAGGCGTACAAAAAGCTGTTATGGCAGTGAATGAAAAAATTTGCGAAGCGCTGGTGGGACTTGATGCCAGACATCAGCGTCAAATTGACAATATCATGATTGAGCTTGATAGCACTCCCAATAAAGCTCTTCTCGGGGCTAATGCTATTCTTGGTGTATCACTTGCTGTTGCTAAAGCTGCTGCACAAACATGTTGCTTACCTCTTTATCGTTATATAGGTGGTTGTAATGCTTATATTCTTCCTGTTCCAATGATGAACATCATTAATGGTGGTATTCATGCTGATAATACAATTGATTTTCAAGAATTTATGATAGTTCCAGCAGGTGCAAAAAATATTTGTGAAGCCCTCCGCATAGGTTCAGAAGTATTTCATACATTAAAAAAGGAGCTTATTAAACACGGATATAACACTAATGTTGGAGACGAAGGTGGTTTTGCTCCTGAGTTGAAACAAGCTGCAGATGTACTTGATTTTATCATGGAATCTATTCAAAAAGCTGGATATATACCTGGAGAAGAAATATTTATTGCACTTGACTGTGCTGCAAATGAACTTTTTAAAGATGGAAAATATATCCTAAAAGGGGAAAATCTCATTCTAGAATCAAAGGATATGGCTCAATATCTTTCTAATCTAGTGCAGAAATATCCTATTATTTCTATTGAAGACGGTATGTCAGAAGATGATTTTGATGGCTGGAAAACCTTGACAGATAAAATAGGTTCTACATGTCAACTCGTTGGCGATGATTTATTTGTAACCAATTCTTCTCGTTTAATGCATGGAATTAAAATGGGCATCGCGAATTCCATGCTTGTTAAGTTTAATCAAATAGGTTCCCTTTCAGAAACAATGGATGCGATAGAAACAGCTCATAAAGCAAACTACACTACTATTGTTTCACATCGTTCAGGAGAAACAGAAGATACAACAATTTCTGATTTGGCAGTTGCAACCAACTGCAAGCAAATCAAAACAGGCTCTTTAACACGTTCTGATCGACTTGCAAAATATAATCAATTAATTCGTATTGAAAAAGAATTAGGGAAAGACGCAAAATTTGCAGGGCTTTCTGTTGTACGCTCCCCATTAAAGAGCACTTGAATTAATTTTTTTTATAAATTGACTTTTATTTTATAAAATTCAACTTAAATTAACTGGCTTCGGATATTTTTGTCTCACTAATCGTTATCACATGAAGCGTTTTCGAGTATGTGGACAAAACATCATAAAAAAAATATACTTTTTAGATTAATTTTTCAAACTATTGCTATTGCATTTATAATTTATTTTGGGAATCATGCGATAGTAGGAAGCTATGGATTAAAAGCAACTGAAGCTTTAGAAAACCGCCGTGTTAATTATGAATATCAGCTGGAAACGTTAAAAAATTTTCGGATGAAATTAGAACGGAAGGTAGAATTAATGCGTGATGGCTCTTTAGAAAAAGATATGTTAGATGAAAAAGCGCGGTATAATCTTAATTTGTCTCGCTCCGATGAAATCGTTATATTCTATTCCTATTTCTAGTTAACAGTTCATTTCTTGTTTGTAAAAAATAAATGCGCTTTAATTAGTTTCTTTGATAGAAGAGCGTATAAATATGTTCTTATAATTGCTGTATAAGAGTTTTCTTATGTTTTTTTATAGAACATCTAGTAAAAGAAAGAGTATTACAGGCATCAATAGGAGGTGTGAATGGTATTGAATAAAACTCACCCTGTTTTAAAATGTAAAAATGAAAAAGAACTTATTGCGACTAATTATTTTGATAATTCAATGATTATTGACCTTAATTGTCAGCAGGAGCTATTCGCATATCGGGAAATGTTACTTATTCGTCGATTTGAAGAAAAAGCTGGCCAACTATACGGCATGGGTTTGATTGGTGGCTTTTGTCACCTTTATATAGGTCAAGAAGCTGTAGCAGTTGGTGTAAAGATGTCTCTTGAAGAAGGAGATCAAATGATCACTGGCTATCGGGATCATGGACATATCCTTGCTTGTTCAGTGGATGCGTCTACAGTAATGGCAGAGTTAACAGGCCGTCGTAATGGGATATCAAAAGGCAAAGGCGGTTCCATGCATATGTTTTCAAAAAAACATGGATTCTATGGAGGTCATGGAATTGTTGGTGCACAAGTATCCCTTGGGACAGGGATTGCTTTTGCTAATAAGTATCGTAATACTGACCGCGTTTGTGCTGTTTATTTTGGTGACGGTGCAGCAAACCAAGGGCAGGTTTATGAAAGCTTTAATATGGCTGCTCTCTGGAATTTAGGTGTCATTTACATCATTGAAAATAATCAATACGCTATGGGCACCTCAGTTAAGCGTGCATCTGCACAATCTGATCTTTCGAAAAGAGGCGATTCTTTTGGCATTCCAAGCATGAAAATTGATGGCATGGATATACGAGCTGTCAAAGGAGCTACAGACAAAGCTGTCCAACATTGTCGTCTTGGTAATGGGCCAATTATAATAGAAATGCTTACCTATCGTTACAGAGGTCACTCCATGTCTGATCCTGCAAGCTATCGTGCTCGAGAAGAAGTAGAAATGATGCGCTCTGAACATGACCCAATTGAAAAAGTACGCATGAGATTGCTAGAAAAGGAATGGGCTAGTGAAAACGATCTCAAGATCATAGAGAGTGAAGTACGCAAAATTATAACAGCGAGCGCCAATTTTGCACAAAATGATATGGAACCTGATGAATCTGAACTTTATCTTGATATTCTACTCTAACTCAGGAGCGGATCAATGATATCTGTTGAAGTGCTTATGCCTGCATTATCTCCGACTATGGAGGAAGGAAAGATTTATAAGTGGACAAAAAACGAAGGTGATTTTATAAAACAAGGTGATATTATTTGTGAAGTTGAAACTGACAAGGCTGTTATGGAAGTCGAATCTGTCTATGAGGGGGTTCTTGATAAGATAATAGTTCCTGAAGGAACTGAAAATATTAAAGTTAATAATGTAATTGCCATTATATTACAGGAAGATGACGTTGTTGATGTTAATTCAATGCCTTCAGTGAGTTCTTTTGAGAAAAAAACTCAGTTTTCACAAAATTCATTACTCAATATAACCGATAAAGGAGGTTCTTTGATAACATCTTCAGTTGATAAGACGTCTAAAACAGATGATATTCACTACCCTGAAATACCTAAAGATGTACCAACAGTTTCAATAACTGTACGGGAGGCATTGCGTGATGCTATAGCTGAAGAAATGCGTCGTGATCCAAACGTATTTATTATGGGCGAAGAAGTAGCAGAATATCAGGGGGCCTATAAAATTACTCAAGGACTTCTGCAGGAATTTGGTGCAGGGCGAGTTATAGATACGCCAATCAGTGAACATGCTTTCGCAGGCATTGGTGTTGGAGCAGCCTTTACAGGTCTAAAACCAATCGTGGAATTTATGACTTTTAATTTTGCTATGCAAGCAATAGACCAGATCATTAATTCTGCTGCAAAGACTCGTTACATGTCTGGCGGACAAATAGAGGTACCTATTGTTTTTCGTGGTCCTAATGGAGCAGCAGCACGCGTTGCAGCACAACATTCACAATGTTATGCTGCATGGTATAGTCATATTCCAGGCCTTAAGGTTGTTATGCCATACAATGCCTCTGATGCCAAAGGACTTCTAAAAGCGGCAATTCGTGATCCAAATCCTGTTATTTTCTTGGAAAATGAAATTCTTTATGGACAAACTTTTGAAGTCCCTGTTTCGGATGATCTGTTGATTCCTATAGGAAAAGCACGTGTTCATTTCAAAGGTAATGATGCAACTATAGTATCTTTTGGTATTGGTATGACGTATGCCATAAAAGCAATTGCTGAATTAGAAAAAGAAAATCTAAATATAGAGCTCATAGATTTGCGTACTATACGCCCAATGGATATTAAAACTATTGTAGAATCAGTAAAAAAAACAGGTCGTCTTGTGACTGTTGAAGAAGGCTATCCTCAATCATCTGTTGGTGCCGAAATAGCAACCCGTGTACAACAACAGGCATTTGATTATCTTGATGCTCCTATTCTAACAATTACAGGAAAAGATGTGCCAACACCATATGCTTCAAATCTTGAAAAACTTGCTCTTCCGAGTGTAGAGGAGATCATTGAAGCAGTGAAGATTGTCTGTTACAAAAACAAGGTGAAAAATTAATGACAATTAAAATAACTATGCCTGCATTATCTCCAACCATGGAGGAAGGGAAAATAGCAAAGTGGCTAGTTAAGGAAGGCGACAGTGTATCTTCAGGCGATATTATTTGTGAGATTGAAACTGACAAGGCTATCATGGAAGTCGAATCTGTCTATGAAGGCATTGTAGAAGAGATCACAGTCCCTGAAGGAACTGAGAATGTTAAAGTTAACTCTGTTATTTTACTTCTATCTGGCGAAGACGATAGTGATATCTCTGAACCAAGTAATATATCACAGACTCAACACCCCTCTTCTTCTCCTGAGGAAATCTTATCAAACCCGCTTTCAAGGGAAAATTCTGCTGAATTAAATCAGTTGGAAATATCAATTAACAAAGAAAAAGTATTTTCTTCACCTCTTGCTCGTCGTATTGCAAAAGAAAAAAATATTGACATATTTTCTATTAAAGGATCTGGCCCTTATGGTCGTGTTATTAAAAGAGATGTAGAAAATTCTCTGCCAACAAACCATGATATTCTGAATATAAAAGCACCTTCATCATCATTTGGTAGTGGTTTGATGCCTGATGCCTCTATATTGAAATTATTTGAAAAAGGTTCTTATGACTTGGAACCTCATGATAGCATGCGTAAAACCATTGCAGCAAGGCTTCAACAAGCTACACAAACAATTCCGCATTTTTATGTATCTATAGATTGTGAGATTGATCAACTCCTTGCTTTAAGAAGTCAAATTAATACTTCAATATCAATACACAATGATCAATCTTCTATCAAAATTTCAGTAAATGACATGGTAATCAAAGCTCTTGCTATGTCCATGTTAAAAGTTCCAAGTGCTAATGTCTCCTGGACAGAAACCGCATTAATTAAACATCATCATGTTGATGTAGCAGTTGCAGTTCGTATCCAGGGAGGATTAATAACCCCTATTATTCGTAAAGCCGATCAGAAAAAAATCATTGATATTTCTCAAGAAATGAAAGAACTTGGACGTCGTGCTAAAGAAAAAAAACTTAAGCCAGAAGAATATCAAGGAGGTATGACTTCTATATCTAATATGGGAATGTTAAATATAAAGAGTTTTTCTTCTATTATTAATCCTCCTCAATCAACTATTCTTGCAGTAGGCACTGGTGAAAAAAGGCCTGTTGTTAAAAATAATGAGATAAAAATTGCAACTGTAATGACAGTAACTCTTTCTGCTGACCACCGCGCTATAGATGGAGCTCTTGCTGCTGAACTTTTGCTTGCTTTTAAGAGTTACATTGAAAATCCAGCAGGAATTTTAATATAACTTATTACGGTACATTTCTATTATATAAACTTTTTTATAAGGAGAACACTCCCAAAAATGGACGCGCTTATGTCAAATACTTATGATATTGCTATCATTGGATCAGGTCCTGCTGGATATGTTGCAGCTATACGTGCTACTCAGCTTGGTTTTAAAGTAGCGATTATTGAACGTGAACATTTAGGTGGTATTTGTTTGAATTGGGGGTGTATTCCTACAAAGTCTCTTCTGCGTTCTGCTGAAATATTAGACTATATTCATAAGGCGAAATCCTATGGTATAGACGTAGAAGGGAAAGTAACTGCAAACATAAAAGAAATAATACAACGTTCTCGCAATGCTTCTTCACAATTAAATAATGGCATATCCTTTTTAATGCGGAAAAATAAAATTGATGTCATATGGGGTGAAGCAATGATAAATAGCCCCAATGAAATTATAGTATCGAAATCCTCTAAACCAGCGGTTCAACCACAACATCCTGTTCCCAAGGACGTTCTTGGAGAAGGTGTTTATAAAGCAAAACATATTATTATTGCTACAGGTGCACGTCCACGTTCTCTTCCAGAAATACAGCCTAATAATAAATTGATATGGACCTATTTTGAGGCTTTAAAACCAGAAAAAAACCAAAATCTTTAATTATAGTAGGTTCCGGCGCTATCGGAGTTGAGTTTGCTTCTTTTTATAGATCTTTAGGAGTACAAGTAACACTTTTAGAATTAAAACCTAATATTCTACCTACAGAAGACTTAGAAATTTCTATGATTGTTGGTAAAGCTCTTGAAAAAAAAGGAATAAAAATTATAACTGAAGCAAAAATTTCTCTTGTTAAGCAAGAATTAGATTCGATCTCTGTTAAGATAGAAAATCAAACTGGCTTTTTAAATTCAATAACAGCTGATCATCTTATATTGGCTAGTGGTGTTCAAGGAAATATTGAGAATATCGGTTTAGAAAAGCTAGGAGTAAAAACCAATAATGGATGTATCCTTGTAGATGGTTATGGTCGCACAAATGTAACCGGAATTTATGCCATTGGTGATGTAGCTGGTGCACCAATGCTCGCTCATAAGGCAGAACATGAAGCGATAATATGTGTCGAGAAAATTGCATCTGTTCCTGACACACATCCTCTTGATAAGAGAAAAATTCCTGGATGTATATATTGTAATCCTCAAGTTGCGTCTGTTGGGATCACAGAAGAAGAAGCTAAAAATCAAGGCCTTGATATTTGTGTTGGGCGTTATCCATTTTCTGCTAATGGGAAAGCTGTTGCACTTGGTGAAGACACCGGTATGATTAAAACTATTTTTGATAGAAATACTGGAGAACTCTTAGGAGCACATATGGTTGGGTTAGAAGTGACTGAACTTATTCAAGGTTTTGTAACCGCAATGAACCTGGAAACTACAGAAAAAGAACTCATGAATACTGTATTCCCTCACCCCACACTTTCAGAGATGATGAAAGAAAGTGTTCTTGATGCTTATGGTCGTGTTATTAATGCATAAAGGATTTTTTAAATCACTTTAAAAACTTAATTTATTTCTATTGAACGAAAAACTTCATTTTTTGTAGGCAAGCTAAGCTCTTGAGGAAAAAGTTGTTAACTCTTCTCTTATATCAAATTAATGTGCTTAATAGTTTCTAGGCTTGCAATACAAGATCAGATTGACTTATAATTAACCGCTTTGATTTAATTATTATTATAATATTTTGTCTTTTATTCTTAACTTGATTGAGGAAGTTATGGTCACGCTTTTTGATGTGAATAGTAAAAAGCAACCTTCTTATACTTCTAAATGGATAAAAAGTCCTATAGGGAAGGATCGACATCCTGAGAAGTTTCATAAACCTGATACAGAAATTATAAACAAACCAGATTGGATTCGTGTACGTTCTTCTCTTTCAAAGGGATATAATGAAACCTATAAAATAGTACGTGATAATAACTTAGTAACAGTATGTGAAGAAGCAGGATGCCCAAATATTGGTGAATGCTGGAGTAAAAAACATGCTACTTTTATGATTATGGGCATGATTTGCACAAGGGCTTGTGCATTTTGTAATGTTGCTACTGGAAAACCGGCGCCATTAGATCCAGAAGAACCTCAAAATATATCACAAGCTGTTAAAGCTATGCAGCTTTCACATGTAGTTATTACATCTGTTGATCGTGATGATCTTATGGATGGAGGAGCTGAACATTTTGAAAAAGTTATACATGCAATTAGACAAAACTCTCCATCTACAACTATTGAAGTTCTAACACCAGATTTTTTGCGTAAACCAGGAGCTTTAGAACGAGTTATTGCTGCAAAGCCTGATGTATTTAATCATAACCTTGAGACAGTAGCTTCCAATTATCTTACAGTGCGCCCTGGAGCTCGTTATTTTCATTCTATACGGCTTTTACAACGAGCAAAAGAACTCGATTCAACAATTTTTACAAAATCCGGTATTATGGTAGGTCTTGGTGAAAAAAGAAATGAAGTTCTACAGCTTATGGATGATTTGCGTACTGCTGAAGTTGATTTTTTAACCATTGGACAATACCTCCAACCAACAAGGAAGCATCATAAAGTAGACAGCTATATTACTCCTGAAGAGTTTAAATCCTATGAGACAATAGCATACACAAAAGGTTTTTTAATGGTTTCATCAAGCCCTTTAACACGGTCATCTCACCATGCAGGCGATGATTTTATACGATTGAAAGATGCACGCAACAAACAACTATTGTTCTAAATGATTTAGTGTTATCATCAGATATTAATTTCGAAAAGTCATTACCTCAGTTTTTCACCAATACGCTTATTTAATCTTGGATAGAGAGCAAGGAATAGACAGCAAGTACTATGAATCATGTTAACACCCGCCGCATCGTTAAATATAATTCTGATAAAATGTTTGATTTGGTCGCCGATATAGAAAGCTATCCTCAATTCGTACCACTTTGTAAAACACTAACAATTAAATCTCGTGAACAGCTTGATGATAAACTATTACTTGTCAGTGAAATGACAGTCGGTTACATGGGCATTCATGAAAGCTTAACAACTCAAGTTTTACTTCAAAAATCTTTGAAAAAGATAGATGTTCAATATATTAATGGCCCCTTTCATTTTTTAAATAATTACTGGGATTTTAAAAGCATCAGTGATAATAGCTGTGAGGTTATTTTCTACCTTGAATATGAGTTGAAAAATCGTTTATTTAATGCACTAATTAAGAAAATGTTTGATCATACTTTTCGTGTTTTTGTAGAGGCATTTGAAAAACGTGCCCAAATAGTCTACGGCTCCAGTGTTTGTTGAGAAATTGTTCTTAACATATCAAGTGCTTCAACTAAAATAGTAAAGCGCGTTTCTAATCTATCCAATGATAGATCATTAATTTTACTATGAATAAAATTTCCTGACTGTGAAATAGCGACTACATGAGCTAAACCTACCGGCTTTTCTAGAGAGCCTCCTCCAGGACCAGCAATACCTGTAGCAGAAATTGCAAAAGTTGCATGACTAAAAATTAATGCACCTTGTGCCATTTCCAAAGCTGTCTGAAAAGAGACTGCTCCCCAAGTTTCCAAAGTTTTTTGGCTAACTCCAAGAAATCGCATTTTTGCTCTATTAGAATATACTAAAAACCCATATTCTATAATAGCAGAAGCACCAGGAATGTCAGTTAATAAAGAAGAAATCAATCCCCCTGTACATGATTCTGCTGTTGCTATAGTATATTTACGAGCTGTCAAATCTACCACCAACTGTTTTGCATGAGCTCGAAGTTCTACAGGCCAGAATTTCATATCTCAATTCTCTTTTTTGTATAGAAAACCAATCTTCTTATAGAAACTCTTTAAAATATCAAATAAAAATTAATGTATTCATAGCATTCTCTCATTAAGAGATTTTCCTACTTTATTAAAAATAGTACTTTAATGAGTTTATAATAATATAAGTATTACATAATATAATGTTTGAAATTATACATGTAATACGATATTAAAAAACGAAAGATAGAAAACTTTAATAAAAGTTTTATTAAAATATGGCTGATATGTAATCTTCTGAAAAATAAGAAAGATTTAGTGGTAGTTTCTCTGTTTTACAGTAGAGATTTTTAAATTGTCTCTTTCTTTAAAGAAAAGTTTGGTATTATAAGTGTTTGATGTTAAAACATGTGAGTAAGGGTACATTTTTTGTATGTTATGCCAAATTAGAAATTCTCTTTTAGCTAGATAGAGGCTATATAATCTTTCAAAATCTTAGAAAGTATAATCAAAGAATACAAGTTCTACTCTACCAAGGAGATATGATATGGGGACTTTTAGTATTTGGCATTGGCTAATTGTTCTAGTGATTTTGCTCCTTTTATTTGGACGTGGCAAAATTCCTGAATTAATGGGCGATTTAGCAAAAGGAATTAAAAACTTTAAAAAAGGCATGTCAGAGGATGAGCAAGATGCAACTTATAAAGAAGAAACAAAATCTACAATAGATCATAAAAATGACAAGCAGCATTGATAGTTTTGAATTTTTCATTTAATCGGTTAGTTATATTGTTTAATCTTATAACTCATCAATAAAGGATAGCTAAAGATTTAGATGTTTTACATTGGCTGGAGTGAGCTTCTAATTATTATTGTTGTTCTGATTATATTTGTTAATCCTGAAGAACTTCCTGCTCTTTTACGAAATCTTGGTCGTATAAATGCAAAAATACGACGAATTACTTTAGATATTCAGAGCAAATTTGAGAAAGCATTGGATGATACAGAAATCAAACAAATCCATAAAGAAATTGAAGATGTAATCCATACAAATACAAAAGAAGAAAATTCTTCCTTATCAGGAAATCGTCTACAAGATTATCATGATTATGATCATTTAAACATAAATCAAACTTCTACATCAGAGGCATCATCGAAAAAAAACGTATCGTTGTCTGAATCGATACACCAACCAGAATCTTCTCATCGGGTCGCTCAATATGAGAAAGATTCCTCTGAAAAGGATCCTATAAGAGATCTCAATACTATCCAGCAAGATGATCAAAGCAATTTATCTTCTAAATCAAAAAGAGCAAAAAAAGAACTCCTTCTAAACAAAATGAGATAAAAAATACAGAAAGTAGTTGATAAGCATGCTCTACGAAGAAAAATCGCAATCAATTATTGAACATTTAATAGAATTGCGAACTCGCTTGATATGGTCACTAGTTTTTTTTTAATAGCATTTTTATTTTGTTTTCATTTTTCTAAACAATTATTTAACTATATGCTTATTCCTTACAAGTGGGCTGTATTGCTAGCAAAAGCAGATATATCAAAATCTCAACTCATATATACAGCTCCACAAGAATTTTTCTTGACCCAAATCAAAATTGGAATGTTTGGAGCTCTCGTAATTTCTTTTCCAGTCTTTGTAACTCATATATATAAATTTATTGCTCCAGGTCTTTATAAAAATGAACGTTCTGCATTCTTGCCTTTTTTAATCGTTGCACCTATTCTCTTTTCTCTTGGTACAATACTAGTCTATTTCTTTTTTATACCAATGGTAATGTGTTTGTTTCTATCAATGCAGCAGTATCCAGAGAACGGGCTTTTACCAATTTCTATGCTTCCAAGGGTATCTGAATATCTTGAATTGTTCATGAGTCTTGTCTTTTGTTTTGGATTAATTTTTCAACTTCCAGTTCTTATAACTCTTCTTGCTCGCGTAGAAATGGTTTCTTCAGAATTTCTCGTAAAAAAAAGAAAAATAGCTATTGTTATAGTATTTATAGTGGCTGCCATCATTACTCCACCAGATCCTCTATCACAAATCGGACTTGCCCTGCCTACGATTCTTCTTTATGAAATATCAATTTTTTTCAGCAAAATTTGTAGAACGCAAACGGAATCAAAGAAAAACAGATGGAAATATAAGCAAGGACATCTCCGGAAAAGCTTAATTTCTAATAATCATTTAATCATTGTGAGTGGTAAAATATTATGCTTGATATAAAATGGATTCGTAAGAATCCAAACCTTCTTGATAAGATGTTAAAAAATCGTGGACTTCCCTCTCAAGCTTCATCTATTCTCTCTCTTGATGCGAACCGTTCTAAAGTTATAAAAGCTGTAGAGGATATAAGAGCGCGTCGTAACTATATCTCTAAACAAATTGAACAAGCTTTAGCTGATAAAAATGATATTCTTATACAGAATCTCAAAGAAGAAATTATAAGCTTGAAAACGCAGCTACCAACTTTAGAACATGAAGAACGACAACTCGATATCTCTTTAAAAAACGCTATTTCTTTTCTTCCTAATATTCTTCTTGATGAAGTACCTGTAGGAAGTAGTGAAAATGATAATATTGTTACCCGCGTTGTAGGGGAAAAACCAGACAAATCTTATTTAGGCAAAGAACATTTTGAGATCGGTGAAGCGCTTGGTTATATGGATTTTGAACGCGCTGTAAAATTATCAGGTTCACGTTTTTCTGTTCTAACAAGTCAGTTAGCTTGTCTAGAACGAGCTTTAGGCCAGTTTATGCTGGACATTCATACCACTAAACATAACTATATTGAAATCTCTGCTCCGTTTATAGTACGGAAAGAAGCTATGTATGGAACAGGGCAATTGCCTAAATTTGCGGCAGATATGTTTTGCACCACAGATGAACGTTGGTTAATTCCGACAGCAGAAGTAACATTGACTAATCTTGTAGCCAATGAAATTATCGATCACGATAAGCTTCCATTACGATTTACAGCTTTGACGCCCTCTTTTCGATCAGAAGCTGGATCAGCTGGGCGTGATACACGTGGTATGTTACGACAACATCAATTTTGGAAATGTGAACTTGTTTCTATTACTGATACAAAAAGCTCTGTTACAGAACACGAACGTATGACTGCCTGCGCAGAAGAAATCCTTAAACGACTTGATCTCCATTATCGAGTAGTTAATCTATGCACAAGCGATATTGGTTTTAGTGCTTGTAAAACATACGATATAGAAGTATGGCTTCCAGGACAAAATAATTACCGTGAAATTTCTTCTTGCTCTATTTGTAATGATTTTCAATCTCGACGCATGAATAGCCGTTATCATGATAAAGATAGTAAGTCTTTAAGATTTACGCATACATTAAATGGATCTGGTGTAGCAGTAGGCCGTTGTTTGATCGCCATTTTAGAAACATATCTTAACGAAGATGGTTCTGTTACTATTCCAAATGCTTTATTACCATATATGTGTGGACTCAAGAAAATTGAAAAACTTAATCATTAGCCATAATCAGGTTCTATTCCTTCATATAGGAAAATAATATCAAGAACTCCACAACCATAGAAAAGTTTTTTATACTAAACATGAAGAAAAAGATTGCTAATATTATTATCAAATCCAATATTATCCCGATTCATTGAATGCATATTCAAAAAATATTATTCAAGAATTTCAATAAAAGTTGTATTAGAAAATACTATAATTTCTATAAATTATATGTTCCGTTCTAAAAAAGATATTTTTTAAATTTTGGATGCAATATAGACAATTGAGTGATTCGTTTTCAAAATCTGAAAAAGAAAATTTTTTTGCAATGATATCGCGTTTAAAAGCACAAGGTATTGTTGACTCAACCTTATTTAATGCTTTTGAAAAAACTCCACGCTCTATTTTTGCACCTCCACATTTTATTGATGTGGTATGGTCTAATCGTACAATTCCTATTGAATGCGGATCCTTCATGGAAGGAGCAGATCTTGCTGCAAGAATGATTCATCATCTCAAAGTAAAAGCTGGACATAGGGTTTTAGAAGTGGGAACAGGAAGTGGTTTTACAGCAACGGTCATAGCTCAAATAGCAGAGCGTGTTTTTACGATTGAACGATATAAAACTCTTGTAGTAGCAGCACAAAAGCGTCTTGAAATTTTATCAATAAATAGCGTTATTGTTCGCCAATATGATGGATCACGTGGTATGTCTATAGAAGGAACATTTGATCGCATTTTTTTAACAACTGCGTTCCCTTCTCTTCCTCGTGTTTATGTTGATCAACTCGTTCCTGGTGGCTTAATGATAATACCCTTGATATTTCCTAACAATGAATGCAAAGTAGTACGAGTTACCAAAACTGGACACTCCCTTGAGCAAGAAGAGCTCTTTCAAGCACCTTATCTTCCTATAACACCTAAAATATCATTATTTCTTTAATCCTAGAAATATATTTAATATAATTTTAATTCATAAAACTCTAATTATTTGGAATACTTTAATTGAGCAGTAACCCTAATTATTATAATATGCTTTAAATATATTTACTGGTATTGTAATGTGTACTAACAATTTATGTTTTTTTAAAAAAAAATTAAATGAATTTCTATTATCGATAACAATAGTAGGAATAATCTCAGGATGTAGTACAACAAAGACTGATCCGATATTTATTTCTCCTACCAATAATCAAAATCCACCTGAAAATAATACAAAATACCTACCTGTTCCAGATATTGATGTTGGCACTAACAGCTTAGAACCACTACAAGCTACAGAAAATACCATCAATAATAATGAACCTCTGTCTAATCAAACTTATCCAGTATACCAAACGGAACCTATTGAAAGAGTTGAGAGAACCTCTCTCTTTCAAAAAAAAGCAACTCATAGCAACCTCTCAGTAAATAAACCTGCAGCAGCAGCATCAAAAAATGCACATATTTCTAATCATACAAATTCTTTCAAAAAAAATAAGAAAAAAACTATTTTTCTTTCAGAGAAAAAATCATCTTCTTTGTCGTCTTCTACAACTAATAGCTACAAAACAGAAAATAAACCTGTAAATTCTAAACAAAAAGAACGTTATAATAACAAATCTGTTGAAAACAAAAATATATATACGGTACAAGTAGGAGACACCTTAGAAAAAATCTCACAAAAAATGAATATAAATGTTAACTCGTTAAAGGTAAGGAATAATATCACAGGAGATGCAATAAGGCCTGGACAAACTTTAGTAATAACACAAGAGAATTCTTCTGGAAAAGCGATTGATTCTTCAATAACAGAAAGCAAAGGAAAACCGCTTAAAAATGTTGTATCAAAGAATAATATCAATCTTTCTAAAAACTATGTAAAAAATTCGACTGTTCCTAACACTCAACAAAAACCGACTTTAAATGATAAAATTCCTAAATTAACAGGCATTGGAAAATATCGCTGGCCAGTTACAGGTACTATAGTTAATTCTTTTGGGAAAAATAGTGCTGGACAGTATAATGATGGCATTGATATTTCTGTCCCTTCAGGTACCGCTATTAAAGCAGCAGAAAATGGAGTTGTTATTTATGTTGGGAATAGTCTCAAAAAATTGGGCAATACAGTTTTAATCCGTCATGCTGATGGAATAGTTACTGTTTATGGACACGCTGAAAGTATTTCAGTACAAAGAGGGCAAAAGGTTCAGAGAGGTCAAACAATTGCAATTTCAGGTATGAGTGGTGATGCAAAACGTCCCCAAACGCATTTTGAAATTCGGAAGAATGCTATAGCACTCAATCCTTTGAACTTCCTTGAATAAAAGTTATAACAGAGAATATAAAAATGCTTCCTTCGCTTTCATTTTTTTTTCGTTTAGCTGATACGGCAAAAGCAGAAACTTTACCGCGTTTTCGGAAAAAAAATGCAGTAATCAATAAACAACAATCTGGATTTGATCCTGTAACAGAGTGCGATCGAACTGCTGAATGGGCTATAAGAAAAATTATCTTGCAAGAGTTTCCTGACCATGGAATTTTGAGCGAAGAATATGATTCTATACGATTAGATTCAGAAAATATTTGGGTCATTGATCCTATAGATGGAACAAAAGCATTTATATCAGGATTACCGTTATGGGGTACTATGATCGGATTTCAATACAGGAAGAAATCAATCTTAGGCCTTATTGATCATCCTTTTACAGGAGAACGTTATTTTGCTGATGGCAAGAGCTCCTATTATTGGGGACAAGAAGGCAATCGTATTATTAAAGTACGCACATGCTCATCTCTTTCCAATGCTATAATTTTTACAACCAGCCCTTCCCTATTTTCTCCCAACGAATTAGAATACTACAGGCTTGTAGAAAACTGTTGTATACTATCGCGATATGGTGCTGACTGCTATGCTTATACTTTACTGGCATCTGGTTATATCGACTTGGTTATTGAAGCAGACCTTAAACCCTACGATATAGGAGCTGTTATTCCTTTAATTGAACAAGCAGGTGGTATTATAACGAACTGGAAAGGTGAACGAGCAGAACAAGGTGGCCGAATTTTAGCTTCTGGATCAAAAGAGGTATACCATGAAGCTCTTTCTATTCTTTCTCAATGCCCTACATCATAAAATGATATCGTAGCTCCGAAGATGTTTTAGAAAATTACTATCAGTTGTAACTCAAGGATTATGAAAACTCCTTATCACTGCAGACAATTCTCACCAAAACGGTAAATGAATAACCTCATCTTTTTTAACAATTCTATACTTATTAACAGGTGGACAGGAGCTGTTTCTCAGAAAAACTTTAATTAAATTCAATAAATATATTTTGATGGTTATCAGCTAATACATTCATTTAATGAATAAAGTTTACTAATATTCAGTTATAAATACATATATACATGAAGTGGATCTTTTTGACTTTAAATTCTTATTAAACAGTATATATTAATATTAATATACTTTTAAACGGTATGAATCTTCACCTCTATGAAAAGCTTTTCAAAAACTCTCTCTAATACACATATTTTTATTAAAACTCTTAGAAATCTATGGCCTTACATGTGGCCTGAAAATAGAACCGATTTAAAAATAAGAGTTGTCGCCTCTATATTTTTTCTTGTGGCCTCAAAATTAGTCTTGCTGAGTGTACCTTTTTTTTTCAAATGGACAACTGATTCTTTAAATACACAATTGCAATCATCTAACATGTTAACTGAGTTTGGTATAGGAGCCATCGCTTTAACAGCAGCCTACAATTTGATGCGACTTCTAAATGTTTTACTAGCACAGTTGCGTGATATCTTGTTTTCCAAGGTCGGACAAAATGCAGTACGAGTTTTAGCGTGTCATGCTTTCTCTCAAATACACAATTTATCAATGCGATTCCATATCCAACGTAAAACAGGAGCTTTGTCTAGAACAATAGAACGCGGTATTAAAGGAATAGAAACTACTACTCGTGTCATAACAGTTTACTCCTTCCCAGCGATACTAGAATGTATCGTTTCCATAGCTTTTTTATGGTATAGTTATGGTGCTCTTTATTTTATAATAACATGTATTACTATCGTTGCTTATGTATGGTTTACAATAAAAGCAAGCAATTGGCGTATTAATATTTTTAAAGAAATGAATAAAAGAGATTCGGAAGCTAATAATAAAATCATTGATTCTTTAATCAACTACGAAACAGTAAAATGTTTCTGTGCTGAACATATAGAGATTAAAAATTTTGATTCTTCTATGTCAAAATACGAAAAAGCAGCTATCATTATTGCAAACTCACTTGGATGGCTTAATTTAGGTCAAGCAACAATCTTTGCTCTCGGAATGACTGTAATAATGTTAATTTCAGCTCATACCGTACAACTTGGACAACAAACTGTAGGTGATTTTGTTCTGATAAATGCATTACTTATCCAGCTTACTGTTCCTCTTAATATTATGGGAACAATCTACCGTGATATTCGTCAAGGGTTATTTGAAATTGAAGATTTATTTCATATAATCAATGAAAAACCAGAAATAATAGACGTTAAAAATGCGCCTTCTTTAATCATTAAAAAAGGAACAATATCTTTTAAGGATATCTATTTTTCCTATGATATAGAAAAACCTATTCTTAAAAACATGAGCTTCGAAATTCCTTCTGGACATACAGTCGCGATTGTTGGGAAATCAGGAGCTGGAAAATCAACTATTTCTAGGCTTCTTTACCGCTTTTATGAAATTCAAGATGGATCTATTTCTATTGATGGACAGGATATTCGTTCTGTAACGCAAAAATCACTGCGGGCTGCAATTGGAATTATCCCGCAGGATACAGTGCTCTTTAATAACACAATAGCGTATAATATCCTCTATGGCCGTCCAGAAGCCTCTGAAAAAGAGATGATTCATGCAGCAAAAGTTTCCCAATTAGACGCATTCATTGAAAGTCTAAAAGAAGGCTATAACACTATAGTAGGTGAACGTGGATTAAAATTATCCGGAGGAGAAAAGCAGCGTGTTGCTATAGCGCGTGCCATTATCAAGAACCCACCGATTTTGATTTTTGACGAAGCAACTTCCGCACTTGATACAATTACAGAAGGAAATATACAGAAAGCTCTAGAATCATTATCACAAAATCGAACAACACTGATAATTGCTCACAGACTCTCTACTATTGTAAATGTTGATAATATTATTGTACTTCATGAAGGTAATGTTCTTGAACAAGGAACCCATGCAGAATTATTATCCTATAATGGGATGTATGCATCAATGTGGACAAAACAACAAGCAGCTTTACAAGCAGAAATAGAGTTAAATCGAATATTCTCTAGTAAAAAACATTGATAAATTCGCTAGATGAAATTTAATGACTTATATTTTCATTATAGCTAAACTAAGCTAGAAATTAGTTTTAAAAAAATGTGCATTCTCTTTCATTGAGGTATGCCAATCAATTTTTAGGAGAGTTTTTTATGCAGATTATACAGACAATAAGAAAAATGATGGTACCTATCCATCGCCAAGGATGGCCATTCGTTATCATTTTAGTTTGTATCTCTATTTTTTGTAGTTTCACAATCGACTTCTTATTCTGGCCAAGTCTTATAATGACAGCTTGGTGTGCCTATTTTTTCAGAGATCCAGAACGAGTTACCCCTCTTGATAATGATTTGGTGATCAGTCCTGCTGATGGACGAGTATCGTCTATATGTACGGTTGTTCCACCACCAGAATTAGAACTTGGCACAGAACCAATGATCCGTATTTCCATTTTTATGAATATTTTTGATTGTCATATCAATCGTGCTCCTGTTAGCGGTGAAGTGATCAGAAGTGTACATCACAATGGTCAATTCATCAGTGCTGATCTTGACAAGGCCAGCGAACAAAATGAAAGACATAGTGTCCTCATCCAGACAATCCATGGCAAGATAGGCGTCATACAAATTGCTGGGTTCGCAGCTCGAAGAATAATTTGTTGGATAAAACCTACTATGAAAATAGATGTAGGAGAGCGCTTTGGTTTAATTCGTTTCGGTTCACGAGTGGATTTATTTTTACCAGAACATGTTAATATACGTACTGCAATTGATCAACGAACTATCGCAGGAGAAACAGTGCTTGCTGAATTTAATTCGTCTAGAAAACCTATGATTAGCTATCACAATTAAAATGACAAATCTGCTACCATGACGAAAAATATAAAGCCAGAAGTTTTACCTATACCTTCTATCAATTCTTCTTCACAAAATTTTTCACGAGGCCCCCGTCTTCGTGAAATATCCCTTAGATTAATTTTTCCTAATTTAATCACTGTTCTTGCAATTTGTTCAGGACTTAGTGGAGTAAGGTTGGCTTTAGAACAAAGCTATGAAAAAGCTGTCTTTATGGTACTCCTGGCAGCTTTTCTTGATGGTATTGATGGAAAGGTTGCTCGCATGATGAAAGCAACTTCAAAATTTGGTGGGCAGATGGACTCTCTTGCCGACATTGTTAACTTTGGAGTAGCACCATCTTTAGTTGTATATATTGCTATATTACATAAAGCGCATCCTTTTGGTTGGATTGCAGCTCTTCTTTATACTGTTGCTACAAGCCTCAGATTAGCACGTTTTAATATTATGAATGAGCGTGATAACAAAGCAACCTGGCAAGATGAATATTTTGTTGGTGTACCTGCACCATTTGGTGCAATATTATTGCTTTGTCCAATGTATATAAGTTTTCTAAATGTGCCTATAACAACAACGTATAGCTATATTTTCGCAGCTTACACTATAATTATTGGTTTTCTTCTCTGTTCACGACTCCCTGTTTGGTCAGGAAAAATAACATTTAAGAATATCCGTCGAGATTTAGTCTTACCAGCTATCCTTAGTGCAGTCATCTACATAGCATTGATTATGAGCTTCACTTGGGAAGTTTTGACGGTTAGTGTATTTATCTATATCATATTACTACCACTGTCAGCTCATTCCTGGAAAAAACGCTATGGAACATTAATTGTAGATACGGCTACAAGCAATGATCCCAATACTCAGGATCAAGAAGACTTTGCAGAACATATTTAGATTTATAAAGCCCTCTGAAATTCAGTATCATAATATTTCAACTGTTAACGCGCACGCCTCCTTTTAACTGAATGCCAATCTTATTAAGACCTACATCTTTTGAAAATTTATCCAGATCAACTTCATTATTACCGGTATAACTATCGTCGCTAGAAGTGGCACAGGATAATGCAAGTTTTTTAGTTCGATTAGAAACATCACCAAATGCATATGTAAATATGCGTATCCCCCTCTGTTTCATCTCTTTACAGAGGCTCAAGGTTTTCTGATCATTCGTAATGTCATTATTATCAGTTAAAAATTCTGCAATAACATATTTTTTTACGATCTTGTTATTCTTCTTTTTCTGTTCTGATGCTTCATAGGCCGACGTCAGCTTATCATAAGCGACCTTCATGGCCAGATAGTTGTTCGTACCAGGTGTAGGAGGACTCCCCTTTTTAATCCGAGCTATATTTTCAGGAGTCTGCCAAAATAAAGTTCCATTTGAATCATCACCAGGATAAACTTGACCCGCATACGAAATTTGTCCCAGTAATAAATAGCTCCCCAAATCAATATCTGTCCGCTCAAACAATGATTCCGCTAAATCACTATTTGCAGTTTCATGCATTGCGTATTGATTTTTGCTCTTAGAATAAGAAAAATCTTGTACATATTCAACCGAGACACCAATTCTTTTATCAGGATTAGGAAGAACAGCCTTTGATACACTACTCGTTGATATTATTACTGAACCCTGACTTGAAATATATCTTTCAAAAGAAAAAGAGCTCAGGGGCATATCATAAAAGGTAACAGCCTGAATGTTATATTCAGGTGAATCATGATAGGCCTTCTCAATTGTAACCTTTGCATCCTTAGAAAGTTTTTGAGCTATGCTCTGAGTAAAGAGATTTAATAATTGTTTTTGCAAATGATCCCTGACCAATGCTGTCATCGCGGCCACATTAATATTGACATCAGGATTAGTGTTTGCTTTTTTAAAAATTGCTGAAGCAGCCGTTAAAGTAGCAGCATCAGTTGCTTCCTGCAATGAACTACGGGTCATAATCATCCTGGATGTATCAATGGCAAAGCCTACCATAGAAAGCAAAACCGGCATCAACAAGGCTGTTAATATAAGAAAATTTCCCTTACGACATAAAAATATCTTTTTAAGAAAGTACATTCTAGTAAACTCATATGTATAAATTAATTATGATTTTTATTTATTGAATAAAATATCAATTTTATAAAATAATCTTCTATGAACCTACCCTAAATCCTATTATCTGCTTCTCAATGAACTATTATAAAATCCTGATGGAAAAGCGATCTTCATTATGAATGATAATCTCTAAAATGAATTTTCAAAAAATATTTTTTTCTGTGGTAATGAATATCATAAATTTGAGATCATCATTGTTGATTTTTTGTAACTTAGCCATAATTTTTATATAAGGTATGTTTAATAAAACATCTAAAATTTAATTTTTAATTAACTTAAATATACTATCGGCCAAAGAAATGAACTCAAAAACCACATCAATAAGTATTTCATTAAATGATTTATGAAAATGATATTAAAAAACAGAGGAAATTTGTATTTTTATACTATGCAAAAATTTTTATAAAAGATCCTATATGAAATGGAAAAGATGTACATTATCTGTCTGCAAAAAGAGAGTCTCCAATACAAATGGCAAATAGGATATAAAGCGGTTCTACTTTTAAAAGAAAAACTAAGATGTAGGATAATATGAAAAGATATATTCGTTCTTTAGTAGGATCAGGTGTATGGCACCATTATAGTCATATGTTTAACTCAGGAAAAGATCGTACCGATTTGAAAAGTACTTCAAAAAAGTAAAAAAAACAATATACCTTTATCGCGATTAAATCAATTTCTTCGCAATAAAGATGATTCCTTATATCATACATCGTCTACATTAAATACCGAACATAAAAAACCGTCACTATCAAGATTATATTCCTTAGCGGTAGGTAGAAAAAATAATACTGCGGTACATCATCAAATGTCATCTCCATCAAATAATCAACACTCAAGAAGCTTTCAACCCCAATCAGATAACTCCTTGATTACATTTGATAATGTTGGATTGCGTTACGGTATCGGCCCAGAAGTTTTAAAAAATCTCACTTTTGATATCCCTAAAAGTTCTTTTCACTTCTTAACCGGACCCTCAGGTGCAGGGAAAACCACACTTTTACGCTTATTATTCATGTCTCTTCAACCAACGCGTGGTTTAATCCATAGTTTTGGAAAAAATGTAGCAGATATCCCTCGAAAAGAATTACCTTTTTTGCGACGTCGTATTGGTATTGTTTTCCAAGACTTTCGGCTTTTGAAACATTTAACAACGTATGAAAACGTAGCACTTCCATTACGGGTGCGTGGAAAGGAAGAAGCAAGCTATCAAACTGATGTTCTTGAATTACTTAAATGGGTTGGACTTGGTGAACGAGTGAATATGCCACCTCAGATTTTATCTGGCGGAGAAAAACAGCGTGTTGCTATTGCACGTGCATTAATTGATCGTCCTGAAATACTTTTGGCTGATGAGCCTACTGGTAATGTAGACCCACCAATGGCCCGCCGTTTGCTAAAGTTATTTCTTGAGTTAAATCGACTTGGGACAGCAGTGATAATTGCTACTCATGACATAACTCTTATGGATCAAATAAGTGCTAATCGTATGGTTCTTTCAGAAGGATACCTAGAGATCCATGAATAGAAATTTAGAAGTATATTTACGTCGTACAGAAACAATCATCCCGTCTGCAACTATACAAGGAGATTCTTTGATGGTTGTAATTGCAATTATGTCATTCTTAGCATGCTTAACTTTAGGTATTGTTAGTATTCTTCATTCAACTACAGCGCGATGGAAAGGACAGATTTTAAACGAAGTCACGGTTCAAATAAATCCTGAAGAAAAAGTAGATATGGATGTTATCTTAAAACGCGTAAGAGATATCGTGCTTTCAGTTGCAGGTATAAAAAACGCTCGTATAATTAGCGAAGATGAAACCAAAAAACTATTAGAACCTTGGTTAGGCTCTAATATAGATACTGCACAATTACCTATACCACGTTTGGTTGTCATTTCGATTAATCCAAACAGTCCGCCTGACTTTCAGGTGATGAGAACACTCCTGAAGGAAACGGCCCCTCAAGCTATTCTTGATGATCACCGTACATGGATTAATCGTCTTATTTCTATGTCAAGAACAACAATCAGCATTGGCATTGGTATTGTTTTTCTTGTATTTATTGCTATGATATTAACTGTAATATTTGCTACACGAAGTGCTCTTTTAAGCAACCGCCATATTGTAGAAGTACTTCATTTCATTGGTGCAGAAACAATTTTTATTGCTAATGCCTTTCAAAGACATTTTTTAAAAATTAGCATTAAGGGAGCTATGTCTGGTGGGATATTGGCAAGTATGGCTTTTCTATTGGCAAATTATTGGTACAAAAGATCAATAACAACTGCACAGACTGATCAGGCAGCTATTTTATTTGGCTCCTTTTCTTTAGAAGCCAATGGATATATAGGAATCTTTATAACAATGATTATTATTGCTTCTCTCACAACACTTACAGCCCGCTTTACCGTTATAAATACAATTTGGGATATTGATACTATTCGTTCAGATCCATCAAGAATGGATAACATAGAGAATATATAAAGAATTTAAATGAATGATATTGATAAAAAGAAAATACTTTTTTCTCTGTAATTTATTTCTACCGCATAGTCTGTATTATATCCTCATAGTCTTTGGTACACTATTTTTAGGTGGATTTTTATGGTTTTCTATATTAATTATGAACATGGACATACCAGAAGATCCTTCTGCTAACGCTATTGTAGTACTCACAGGTGCCCCGCAGCGTATAGAAAAAGCCCTGGAATTACTCACAAAGAAAGTAGGTAAACGATTGCTTATATCAGGAGTTCATCATTCAATAAGCAAGAATCAACTTCAACAAAAAACCCACGCTACAAAAGATTTTTTTGAATGTTGTGTTGATATAGGTTATAAAGCACTTGATACTATTGGTAATGCAAAAGAAATATCAGACTGGGTGCATAAACATAATTATCAACGTGTTCTTGTGGTTACAAACAATTATCATATGTTACGCAGCTTCTTAGAGCTAAGACGTGTAGATACAGAAACAGAATTTATTCCATATCCTGTTATAATAAAAGACTCTAAACCTGAAAATTACGTATCAAAGTTCAAGATTATCAAAACTATGTTTATAGAATACACTAAAACTTTTCTTGCACTTCTACGAATAGCATAATTACTTGCCTATAACATAACTTAATGATAAATATTCCACATGCCAAGTCTTATAATAACTTACATTCGATCTGCAGTCTTTAATATTCTATTTTATCTTATCATATTGATATCTCTTGTTGTTTCACATCTACTTCAATTCTTTATGACACGAAAACAACATTTTGCTTTAGGAAAAAGCTGGGCAAAAATACAGAATTTTCTACTAGAAAAAATTACAAAAACAAGTTTTCAAATTGAAGGACTAGAGAATCTCCCGAAAGGAAAGTGTATCATAGCTGCTGAACATCAAGCTTTTTGGGATACTTTTGCCTTATGGCCTTGGTTAGAAGATCCTACATTCATACTAAAACACACAATACTGTGGATACCTCTTGTTCGCTCATACTGTAAAAAACAAAAAATGATTGGAATAAACCGCAAAAAAAACATACCGTCATGAAAAAAATTATAAAGCGTTCACAAGAAGCAATGAATGATAATCGCCAACTTGTTATATACCCTGAAGGAACAAGACGTATTCCTGAAGCAAAACCCGTTTATAAAAAAGGTATATCCTATATATATGATTCCCTTCAGGTCCCAGTCATACCAATAGTAATGAATTTTGGATTATTTTGGCCACGCAGAAGCTTAATACGATACCCAGGAAAGTTTAAGGTCCGTATTCTTCCACCCATACCCCCTAATATGTCAAAAGATGTCTTTTTTATACAACTCAAAAAAACAATGGAATATGAAAGTAATCGACTTTTATTAGAAACTATCAAGGATAACCCACATATACCTTTTAAGAAACTATCAAAATAATTGGCTATATTTTAAAAAAATCTTTACCTGTAAAAAGTGCAGGATAAAAAATAAAGACTATAATAAAACCATTTATTTATGTGTTAATATTACTAATATGTCTTTTTTAAAAATCTCCCTTTAGACCAGACTTGCATGCTAAAACTATTGAACTTGCTGCTTTATTTCTGTCATAAAGGATTTTAGACCTTGCCTGTAAAAAGGATAACAGAATTGACTGTTGGAGAATATAATGTCTTTACTAAGAAAGGTCTCTCATAATTCAAAATTTCAAATTTTTATGGGATTTATTATTGCTTCCTTTATAATCACCTTAATTTACATAGGATTATGTCTATATACAGTCCATCAACTCAAGAATCGTATTTCTTCTGAAATTATTGCAAAAAAAATTGAATGCACAGATTTAAATGTTCAATTTTCATATTTCACAATTATTCTCAACTGCTCACAATTAGCATTTAAAAATAATAAAACAAAAACAACCCTTGCAGTTGGCGGATTAAAAATTATTGGATCAATATTCAATCCCCAAAAAATATCTTGGAATTTGCAATCCCCTGCAAAAATCTATAAAAACCCTCAATTTATCCTCTCAGGACAATGGGAGAGCTTTTCTTCAAAAATAGAAAATGCTTTGACGAAAGATAAAAACTCATTGACAGTGATTGAACAACTAAAAATAGACATTTCTTCACTACCTTCTATCAATTTAGGCACCCTTACAATAAAAGAAGCAAAAATAGGAGTAAAAAACAACAATCAATATCTAGCAATAAACAGTTCCTTTGATAATACAAATTTTATCTCTGGATACACTCCCTTCAGTTTATCTCCTTTTTCTATAAAAAGTGATGTTTTATTATTCCAAAATCCAAATAAAAACTTAGAAGAAGACATCCTAAGTTTATGCTTTATCAAAGGAGAAGTAAAAAATTTAACTATAGACTTTGGAGATAATCGCCGTATATCGTTCTCTGGACCTTTCTCTTGTAACTTTAATGGCCTGATTTCAGCCAATATACATATTGAAATTGAAAATTTTCATAAAGTAGAACAATTAATTTCTGAATCTTTTCCTATCTATGATCAAACTTATTTTTATCTTGGTAAAATATTAGAAAAATTATCACGTCGCTCAAAAAATGATACGATATCATTAAAATTAAATATATATGATGGTTTTATAAAAGTTGGCTTCATTCCATTAGGAACTATTCCTCCTCTTAAGTAAAAAATTTAAGTCTTATCGAAATCATGTCGGCCAAAATCAGGTTTATCTACATCTTGAGCAATTTCAACGATAGAACGGCGGACATTACGGGTATGAGAAAAAAACTCGAATAGCTTATTACCATCCTGACTAGAAATCATCCTTTTTAAAGATGTAAGATTTTTTATAAACAAATCTAACATTACTAAAATTGCATCTTTATTATGTACACAGATATCACGCCACATAATAGGATCAGAAGCTGCCAAGCGTGTAAAATCACGAAAACCAGATGCTGAATATTTTATGACTTCTGATTTTACAACTGTCTCTAAGTCCATAGCTGAAGTGACCATATTATATGCAATAATATGTGGTAAATGAGATACTATTGCCAATACCTGATCGTGATGGAATGGATCCATATGATCAACATGCGAACCAAGAGCTTGCCAAAAAGCCTGTACACGATCTAAAGCGTGTTGATTGGTATTAGGAATCGGAGTAAGAATACACCACCTATTTCTGAATAACCCTGAAAAACCAGCATCAGGTCCTGATTCTTCAGTGCCTGCAATAGGATGCCCAGGAATAAAATGAACACCTAAAGGAATATGAGGTTGTATTTGTGAAATCACTGAAACTTTAGTAGATCCAACATCAGTAACAATAGAATCTGCTTTTAAATACGGAGCGATTTCTTTAGCAATATTTTCATATGCGCCAACGGGTACAGAGATTATAATAAGATCAGCATCTGTTACTGCCTCAGACATTGAAAGAGTATAGTGAGTACCAAGATCGAGTTTCTTTGCTCTCATTAAAGTGATATCACGACGTGTTGACACTACCAACTTATCTGCAAGCCCTAGAATTCGGATATCTCGTGCTATAGAAGAACCAATCAATCCAATTCCAATAAGTGTAATATGTTTGAAATGAGGCTTATCCATTAATGTTAGGCCATAAATTCTTTAAGAACATTAATCACCCCTTCATTAGCGTCTTTACATCCAATTGACATCCTTAATGCATTGGGCAATCCATAACTATCTAAAGCTCGAAGGATATAACCTCTGCTTGTAAGAAAATTATCAGCATCAATTGCACGCTTACCATCTTTATTCGGAAAATGTATTAACAAAAAGTTTGCAACTGAAGGAGTAACCTTTAAACCTATTTTATCTAATTCATAAATCATTTTTTCACGCCAAAATATATTAAATTCTACTGTATTCCTTATAAACTCTTGATCATTAACGGCAACTGTTCCTATAGCGATTGCTATGGAATTAAGATTAAAAGGATTTCGAATACGATTTAAAACATTAACAACAGAAGGATTCGTATACAGCCAACCAATGCGCAATGCAGCCAAACCATAGGCCTTAGAGAAAGTACGAGTCATAACTACATTTGTACTGGAATTGACTAACTTTAAACCTGAATCATAATCATCTTTTCTTACATATTCACCATAAGCAGAATCAATTACAAGTAAAACATGATCAGGGAGCATACTAATAAGCCAGAAAAGATCCTTGACCGGAACATATGTACCTGTCGGATTACCTGGATTAGAAATGAAAATAATCTTGGTTCTTTCAGTAACAGCAGAAAGGATAGCATGGACATCAACAACATAATTTTTTTCTTGAACAGTAATAGGAGTAGCTCCCATTGCCTTTATTTGGATTTTATACAGAAGATAACCATATTCAGTAATAATAGCTTCATCTCCTGGACCAAGATAGGCCTTGCACAACAAATCCAGTAGCTCATCAGAACCATTGCCACAAACTATATTTGCAGAATCTATACCATAAACCTTGCCTATTGCTTGTCGCAGTTGATAAGAAGATCCATCAGGATAGCGTTCAAAATTAAATACTGTATTCCGCATGACTTGAAATACTTTTGGGCTTGCTCCAAATGGATTCTCATTTGAAGAGAGTTTATGAAATTGAACAACACCAGGTATAGACGACCTACCAGGAACATAAGCATCAATATCCATAATACCGGGACGCGGTATTGGTCCAGTAAATGTTCTTTTCATGATTTCATCTCTCCGTCTTAAGAATGATCTTTGTGAATGCATTTGAAAAAATATCTATGAGTATAACTTTTTTATAAGAATTTAGCCTTCACAGATTATGTCAATACGCTCTGAGGAATAAGTACAGGTACAAACTTACGCCGTTCCTGAAATTTATGAACTGGTAAGCCCTGATATATAACTTTTCTTACCTCAACTATATAAACCCCAGCAAATCCAGGGCACAGTATACGCCCAACTTTTTCAAATAAATATGGAAATTTATAAAAAAATACTTTGTTCGTTGGAGGAAAAAACATAGCGCCTGAAGTAAAAGAAAGAGTAAAATTTATATCTTCTAAAAAAGAAATTATTTGGTGCAAAAAATAGGACTTTCCGCAACCAAAAGGACTGGATTCCATGTTTGACCACATACCACAGAGGTTAGGAACTATAACAATCATGCGACCATCAGAAGCCAATATTCTCCAGATCTCGTTCAGTATTAAAGAAGGATCTTTCAAAAATTCTAAAGAGTGAATTACCAAAACACGATCAATTGAAGCATCCGGAAGTGGCAATTCTTCTTCAGATACCAATGCTGTTGCAGAAAGAGCCTGGTTTGGCCAACTTATTGCCCCTTGACCAGCAGGCATAAAAGCTAATATACGTTCTGCACGACCATGAAAACTTTCAAGAAAAGGAAGAGGATAACCTAATCCTAGTATGCTCTTATCAGAAACATCAGGCCAAATGTCAAGGAGGACTCTAATAATAGAATCTTTAGCAAAAATTCCAAGACGCGAGTTATAAAAATTATAAAGCTCCAAGACATCGACATACATTAAATACACCTTATAGCTGCATGCCCTGACTTCAAAAACATCCTTGATCACAAAAAAAGGAATTTCAACAAAATACCCGTAATTCAATCACATATTAATATTATCATCAAACTTAATAGAGTTTCAAACATACATTAGATATGAGCTATAATGAATTTTAACATACAAACCTTCCTTTGTCGACCTGATAATATAGGAATCATTATTCACGATAATAAAAGCAAACTCACAGCTACTATTGATACTCCTAATGCAAACGAAATTTTAAAGGTTTTAAACTATCACGGTTGGTCCCTTACTCATATCTTCATTACTCATCATCATGCGGATCATACAAAAGGCAATATAGAACTTAAAAATCACTTCAACTGTAAAATTTTCGCTTCTTGCAAGGAGAAACACAAAATCCCAGGAGTTGATCATGTGCTTTCTGAAGGAGAAATTATACATTTTGGAGATCATAAAGTAGAAGTTATGTTTACTCCAGGGCATACAACAGGACATATATGTTATCATTTTGTGAAAGAGAAGCTTCTATTCGTTGGGGATGTTCTTTTTCGATTAGGATGTGGAAGGTTACTTGAAGGTACACCAGAAGAAATGTTTTCTAGCTTACAAAAGATAGCATCCCTTCCCGAAGAAACACGCATCTATTTTGGTCATGAATATACCCAATCAAATGCACGATTTGCACTTTCTATTGATTGTGATAATGAAGAACTAAAAATACACGCTGCTGAAATAGAAACATTAAGAAAAAAAAATGCTCTTACAATCCCAACAACACTGTCTCTTGAGAAAAAAACAAATCCTTTTCTAAGAACATCTGATCCTGAAATAAGAAAAAAACTCAATATGGAAGATAAGAGTGATCAAGAAATTTTCATTACACTACGAAATCTGAAAGATATATTCTAATATATCAGAGTTACCTATATTTAAAATCCATAGGTTTATTGGTAACTATCCTTAAAAAATATGATTTATAATATCAATTAATATTTCCTGGCGATAATAGTTATAGTACCAATATTTACAGGAATTGATGCATAGACAGGAGCGTATAAGTGGGTAACAGGAGAACGAGCAAACCATACCTCAATATTTGATTTTTGTAGATGTTTGATACTATAATGATCTTTTCTGTATCCCGATTTAGGAATAAAATTCAAAGAACAAACAAAGGCTTCTCCAGAAAAATTCTCCGTCACAAAGTTTTTTTTACCATGAAACAAGAAATCAAGATCATACCGCATTTCACCATCAAATATGAATTGTTTTTTTAGACAAAGCTGATCTTCTTTGAAGGCAAGGAGCCCAGATATCGGATCAATAACCTTAAGCAAATCATTTTCTGATAACTTTATCCAATCATTCAAGAACAAAGTCTTTTTCGGTATAACCTGATACGTTTTTACAAAATCATTCTGATATTTAACTTCAAAAAAGCGTTTTTTTTTCTTATAAATATATGAAAGAATATATGATGTTGAATGCAATTGATCTCCTATAACATCACCCTCGACATTCATACGAGCTGATAAAGAAGAAATCATATTGAATAAACCAATAGCTTTAATGCTTGCTGAAATCCTGTAATGCTTTTCTAGAGTTGATGTTTTGAAAATTGCTTGAGCAATAAGTATACTAGAAAATCTTACATCGTATTCAACAATATGAGATTGTTCTTCAACTGCCCAAGAAAATAGTGGCATCAATAAAATAAATATAATACTTAAAGTGCACCTCATTTTGTATAGTTCCATAGAGAATAAATCTACCTTAAACAACTCGACTAAAAAATTTTAATTTTTTATCCTACTTATATATCTATAAAATTCTATAATAATAAAAGAATACTAGCATCTTTTGAGATATTTCTGTATATTCAGAACTGAAAACGGATATATATCCTTAAGAAAGAAAATACTTTTTAAAGGTAATAATTTTGAAAAGCACTTAATTCTTATTTAAAATCCCAAAAAAAGAGGTATTTAATGTCACGAATATGTGAATTGACTGGGAAAACTGTTATGTCCGGTCATAAAGTAAGTCATGCAAACAATAAAACTAAACGCAAGTTTTTGCCTAATCTTTGTAATGTCACACTTATGTCTGATATTCTTGGACAAAGCTATCAATTACGCATTTCAGCAGCTGCACTACGCTCTGTTGAGCACAATGGCGGACTTGATAATTTTCTTCTGAAGACAAAAGAAAATAGCCTATCTTTGCGCACCCGTCTTTTACGTCGCCAAATTATTAAAAAAAATGCCCTACCTTTATAAGAGTCCGTATATAAAAATCTTTTATATTAACTAAAATATTTATCTTAGGTCTCAAAGTAAATGGAGTATGTTTAAAAATTGGAAGCTTTGCAACTTTATTGTTCAAAAAATGCTTATATAACGCATAAGCTGCATGAGAAATCTTCAGGATTTAAGAAATCTGTTCACATGCAGCACTAATCTCAGTTTTTATTATGGCTCAGAATGAAGATATACAGGGTATATAAATTTAAAATCGGTTTATAAGAAGTTGTTTGACTTCTCTAGAATCTGGAAGAAAAATTATCTCAAACAATTAACAAAAACCTGACTGCTTTAACAATCGATATGCTTGAATAACTGCCCGAAAACGCCCTTCTGATCCACGATCTCCTCCATTAGAATCAGGATGATGTTTCTTAACAAGGTCCTTATAACGGCTTGTTATTTCTTCTGGGGAGGAATCCGCCAAAAGACCCAACATTTCAAAAGCATTTGCTTCCAAAGGCTTAACATAACGCACCATCTTATCACTAGCTATGTTATAGCCATGGCTATTCTTTTTAATAAAAGAAAAACTATCACTTTCTTCCAATTGAAAATAATCATTTTTGCCTTCTGATGAAGGCTGTGCACTACGAATGGCAGAATTCGTTCCCAATACCCAGGTAGGACGATGTCCAGTAATTGCCTCCTTCTGATAACGACCTATCTCGTTATCAGAAAGGCCAGAGAAATAATTATATCCTTTATTATACTTTTTAACATGCTCAAAACAAAAAACAAAAAACTGACCCTCAGCATTCCTTCCTACTGGCGCACGATGCTCACCTGAACGATTACATCCATCCCACTGGCATTTCGGACATACTTTATCAGAATTAGGAACAGACTGTCGAGGACGTTTACGTATACGATCGAAATATTTTGAATCAAGCTTCATAATAACCTATTATGGTCGATGGTAATTAAGAAAACAAGACTTGAAATCATCTCTCTTAGTGTCCAAGTATAATTTAGATGAGGTTATAAAATCAAATGCTCGGAAAAAATATATCTTTAAAAAGCAGAATAGAAGCGAAACTTTCAGATGCATTCCTCCCAAAAATTTTAGAAGTAACAGATCAAAGCAAATTACACATTGGACATCAAAAAGGATTTGATGGCTCCAAAGAAACGCACCTTCATATACATATTGTATCTGAAGAATTTACTGGAATGAAAAGACTTCTACGTCATCAATTAATATACAGATTATTACAAGAAGAATTAAAAAATGAATTACATGCAATAATCATAGAAGCCTTCTCTCCTAATGAGAAAATACATAATTAATACCAGAAATATTGGTTATTATATCCTTCTAAGGTCTACACTCTAATAAATATTCTTCTAAAAAATTCTCTATTAAACACTTAGAAACATTCTCTGCAATAAAAGCTTTTCCTATGCCATGCGTTAATATGAAATTAAGCTGACCATTTGTATTTTTTTTATCCTGCAACATAGCTTTCATAAGCTGCTCAACAGAAGGGAAACTATCCAAACAATCAGAAATATGTGTTGGCAAACCAACTGTCTTCAGATGCTCTATAACACGAGTAGCCTCTTTCAAAGGAGCATAATGAAGACGAACAGAAAGCTGATAGGCAAGACTTATTCCGATTGAAACTGCTTCACCATGAACAAGACAAGAACTATCATAACCAACAGCAGTTTCCAATGCATGCCCAAAAGTATGACCTAAATTAAGAAGTGCACGCTGTCCATATTCATGTTCATCAATAGCAACTATTTTACTTTTGGCTTCACAACTTTTTACGATCGCCTTAACGAGTGATTCACCACCAGAAAATATTTCTTGCCAATTATTTTCTAGCCAGAAAAAGAAATCAGGATCATCAATCAAACCATACTTAACAACTTCAGCATATCCAGCACGAAATTCACGGAGACTTAAAGTTTTTAAAACATCTGTATCAGCAAGAACAAGACATGGCTGATTAAATAGACCAAGAAGATTCTTTCCATAAGTTGTATTAATACCTGTTTTACCACCAACAGAAGAATCAACTTGTGCCATCAGAGACGTTGGAATCTGAACAAACTGAACTCCTCGAAGCACAATTCCCGCAGCAAAACCTGCGATATCTCCTATAACACCTCCTCCAAATGCTATTATAACATCAAAACGCTCTATGCGTGCTTCTAATGCTGCATGACAAATTTCTCTTAAGTAGTTGAAGCTTTTTGTTTTTTCTCCCACAGGAAGAGTAATCAAAGTAACAATAAATCCTGCCTTCATCAAACTTTCTTCTAATTTCTGAAAATGATATTTAAATACATTTGAATCAGTCACAACCAAAGCTTGACGACCCTTGATAAGTGCAGAAATTTTATTACCAGAAACAGATAACATACCACTCCCTACAAGGATATCATAGGAACGTTCTTGAAGATTAATCCGGATAGATTGCATTGTGAAAAAACGATATAACGATATGGAGAAATTATAGATAATATCTATATGTATTTAATTAAAAGAAACAATCTTTTCAATAATTTTATCTGCCATCTCTTCTTTAGGAAGATCTAGTGACTGCATAACAATATCAGCCTGTTCATAAATCTGATAACGTACTTGCATTAATTCTCTAACAGTCTCTTTTGGGTTATCTGTTTTGAGTAAAGGAGCATTATTTCTTTTTTTAACACGCTTCCACAAAAGATCTAAATCTGCCTTAAGCCATAAACATATCCCCCCTTTTTTTATATAAGAACGGGATTCTTCATTGATAAAGGCACCTCCTCCAGTTGCAACAATATAAGGAGAATCTTGTAAAATACGTTTTATAACACGCGCTTCTAGTGCTCGGAATTCATTTTCTCCATATTTATTGAACAATTCTACAATCGTCATAGACGATACGCTTTCAATTTCGTGATCAGTATCTATAAATGGAATTTCAAGAAGACCCGCTATTTTCTGACCAATAACCGTCTTTCCAGCACCCATTAATCCAACAAGAATCAAGTTACGTTTTCCAAGGGCAGCACGAGCACGCAAATAAATATCATTTTTTAAAGTAAATTTATTCATCAGTTTTAATATTTAGCATAAAGAAATTTCAAGTTAAAGAACTATGTTTTTATATAAAAAAACTTGTAACTTGCCTCCCCTAAAGTTTAACATAAAAAATACTAATTCATTATAATAATGCATCTATTAAAACATTTCTTAGATATTTTAATTCCTTTAAAAACCTTTACGTTACGTTGAAAAAAATGGAAACAACAGATATAAGCTGGGCACATTTAGAGTCATTTATAGAAATGATGAGCGCAGAACGCACTTCTTCTATCAATACCCTTTCCTCTTATAAATATGATCTTGAAAATCTTCGATTAACCCTTAAAGAACGTGATATTCCTTTGATTAAGGCAACCTCTGAAGATCTGCGCACATATTTGAAGGATCAATGCCATAAAAATCTTAAAACCAGTTCTCAAAAACGGCGATTATCTGCAATACGACAATTTTATAAATTTGTTTTTCGAGAAGGACTTCGAAAAGATGACCCTAGCGAGACTCTTGAATCTCCTAAAAAAGAAAGGAATCTCCCTAAAATCTTGAACATAACAAATATTGAACGCCTATTACAAAAAGCAGCAGAAGAGGCACAATGTACCTCTAAAGGGAAATTGAAACGCATACAAATGCTTGCAATGATTGAGATTTTATATGCCACCGGTATCCGAGTGAGTGAACTTGTAACCTTACCTGCACACATTCTCAATCTCAAAGAACGTACAATAATCATTCAAGGAAAAGGCAATAAAGAAAGACTTGCTATTCTTTCATTTTCTGCCATATGCGCTCTTAATGAATATAAGACAGCTCTCGCTAAAATAACTTCTGCAAAAAAGGTGCAAAACAATTCTTGGCTTTTTCCTGCATCTTCAAAAGAAGGCTACGTACCACGCCAGGTTTTTGCACGCAATTTAAAAGCCTTAGCAATTAGAGCTGGCATCGAGCCATCCAGTATATCTCCGCATGTAATACGTCATGCATTTGCAAGCCATCTTTTGGAAAAAGGAGCAGATTTACGAGCTGTACAAACACTACTTGGACATACAGACATATCAACTACCCAAATATATACGCATGTATTACAAAAAAATTTGCACAGATTAATCAAAAATTACCATCCTCTTTCAAAAGAAACTCAAAAAAAAGATTGAAACATCTCTACAATCATATTATTTGGTATGCACAGATCAGGAACAGGAATCCATGCATAATTACCTTAATTTTGAAAAACCTATATCTGATTTAGAAGGCAGGATCCATGAGCTTAAAAAGCTTGTAATGGAAGATAAAAGCGCAAATGTATCAGAAGAACTTGAGAAACTAGAAGTAAAAGTTCATGAGACTTTACGTGATATTTATTCAAAGTTAACACCCTGGCAAAAAACTCAGGTGGCCAGACATCCAAATCGCCCGCATTTTATTGATTATGCATCCGCATTATTTACCTGTTTTATGCCTCTGACAGGAGACCGTTTGTTTGGCGAGGACAGTGCTCTTCAGGGAGGACTGGCGAGATTTCATGGTCAACCTGTTGTCTTATTAGGTCAAGAAAAAGGATCCGATACTCAATCTCGCCTTAAACATAATTTTGGCAGCCCACGACCAGAAGGATATCGTAAAGCTGTACGTCTTATGAAGCTAGCAGAACGTTTTGATTTACCCGTAATTTCATTTGTAGATACAGCAGGTGCTTATCCTGGGGTTGATGCTGAAGAACGTGGTCAAGGAGAGGCAATCGCACGTTCTACAGAAATGTGTCTTAATTTACGTGTACCAATGATTGCAATTATTATCGGTGAAGGTGGTTCCGGCGGTGCTATTGCTATTGCTGCTGCCAATCAAGTGTATATGTTAGAACATTCTATCTATAGCGTTATTTCTCCAGAAGGGGCAGCTTCAATTCTTTGGAGGGATTCTTCGCGTTCTCAAGAAGCAGCTAATTCCATGAAAATAACAGCGCAAGATCTAAAAAAATTTTCTGTTATTGATGATATCATTCCTGAGCCTATAGGTGGAGCACATAGAAACCCTTCTCAAGCTATTGCAGCCGTTGATGAAATCATTCATGCATCAATAACTGACATGTCTACTTATTCTGGCGATGAATTACGTGAAAAACGACGTCAAAAATATCTCAATATTGGAAGAAATTTATAAAAATATTATCAACCAATTAGTAATATATAAACTATATGTATTTCAAATAGACCCCAAAGTACACGAGAGGAATATATTGATATACAATCGTATTATTTTTATAATAGCTATAACAATAATAGTAACAGGCTGTTCTAAGAACAGTGAAAAATCAGAACGCCCTGTATCATATCAACTTAATTTTCTCATGAAAGAAAAAAACATGAGAAAGGGTTCTCCTATTTTGATACGTATTTTTAAAGAAGAAAGTATTCTTGAAGTATGGAAAAAACAGAATGACCAAAAATACGGCCTTCTCGTATCCTATAAAATTTGTGCTTGGTCAGGACAACTCGGCCCCAAAATGTATGAAGGAGACAGACAATCGCCAGAGGGTTTCTATGAGATTACACAAAAAAATCTAAATCAATACTCGAGTTATTATCTAGCTATTGATACAGGATTCCCTAATGTTTTTGATAAAGCGAATGCACGCACAGGGAAATACCTCATGATTCATGGATCATGTTCTTCATCAGGTTGCTATTCCATGACAGACGAACAGATTCAAGAAATTTATGCCCTAGCCCGAGACAGTTTCCGTGGAGGTCAAAAGATTTTGCAAATACAAGCATTTCCCTTTCGTATGACTGCAAAAAACATGGTTCTTCACAGATCTTATCCAAGCTATACTTTCTGGAAAATGTTACAAGTAGGATATGATTATTTCGAAATCACCCATCAAATACCAATCGTTGGGGTATGTGATAAAAAGTATATTTTTAATCAAAATCCAGGTAAATTCCTAGACCCTATAGGAAGTTGTCCACCTGATCTTCCAGCAATTCCAGCAGATCTCTCTCATTCTTATACTACTTATAAGCAAGCTTACCAAACTGAATATAATAACGCCCTAGAACAATATAACGATGTTGTTTGGTATGACCCAACTGAAAATGAAAGAAAAGCTATTGCACCTCAAGATCCCAAGAAAAAAGCCAAAAATTACGCTCCAACTGGAAGTGCACTAAAAGCTGGAAAGCTTTTAAAAATCAAAGAATGGCAAGAAAGAGTTTCAAATCAACAACCCGGAAAAGTTAACAGCAATTCTGCTTCAGAAACAAGTAAGCAATTAGAAAAAATAATAGAAGCAGAAAGCCGCATCCTTATAAAAGAAGCTGTCTTGCCAGATAATTTTTCAAAAACCACAAGTGAAGTACCAATTCCTAGAATGCGAAATATATTAAAATCCTTAAATTTAACAGGTAACTCACAATAGAAATCGCTATTTTTTTATTATAGAATTTCTCTTACCAAGAGATCTATGATCACTTTTTTATCAAGTAAATAATTACTCAAGATTAGAATTATTCTTCAGATCTTCGAAGCAACGCCAAACAGCAGATGCAGCATTTTTAAACATCTTTCTAATATATATTTTTTCACCTCCGGTTTTTTCTATTAAAGATTCCAGTGAACAACCAATAGAGAGAAGAAATATATGAAGAGCTGTTTTGAGATCATCAGGATGCCCATTAAATTTTTTTTCGAAACGCTCCAAATCTTTGTGAAGATCTTTAAAAATACTATAATAAATATCTAAATTTTCTAAAAGAAAAATAGTTCCTTCCAGATTCTTAAAGCAACTCTTGACTACATCAGGATAACTTGATAACATTAAACAGATAGGGTCATCGTCACCGCCTGCTTCTTCTACAAGCCGCATAAGACTACGCTCAAAATCTGAAAGAAACATTTTTAACATTTTCTCTGGATCGTACAAAGAACGACACCAGTCACTTTCAAACTCACACAAATCTTGACGTAACCGATCAAAAATCTTGCTGCGAGCAGTCGCAAACATATTAATCATGCGGTAGCCTCAATGCTATCCTTTATAATAACGACTCTAAATTCTTCCTTATCTTTTAAAAAATCCTTCTCATATAACATTTAAGATTTTTTTCTGAAATTCCATATAAAATCTACTGTTAATGGGAAAACTATTGTCCAAAAAACTTTTGATATGTAAACTTAGGATACCCTTGATAGAAAATATATACTGTATAATAGTCCTTTTTTAAAGGATTAATCTTTTTTGATCTGAATTAATAGCTTAAGGATTATATTTCATTAGACTTTAATCTCAATATACACTAGATAACGAATGTTGTTCATATGTTTTTGATTTTGAAAATTAAAATCCTGAATATATGGTACAGTGGTTAGTATATACAAAACTATAAAACTTTTAAAATATTTAAAGATATATTTTAAATTAAAATTGTCGCTTGGTTTTTTATCTATGAGTATTTAGAAAGTTAAGTTGTTAAATATAAGTTTTTAATATTCTATAAAATCTATACTATTTAAAATATATAAAATATCTTATATAGAGTTATTTGCAAGGAACAGTTTAGCAAATTTTAATGGATTGATTATCAATATCTGCCAATATAGTTTTGCCAAGAATCTGCTAATCTCTTTCCTTAAAAGTGGATGTTACGGAGAGTACAATATGAGACAAAATATTAATAACCTCAATACAATGATCATTCACGAGAAGATGCAAGCTGCAATAGAATATCAAAATGAAGCTTGGGCTGGCGGCATGGCAGATGGTATTGAACCCGAAATTATTGCTAATGCTGCAATAACTCAAGCAATTCGAGAAACAGTACGAATACATGGAGAAGATGAAGCCGAAGCTTTGCTTAATTCTCTTTTAACGCGAATTTTAGCGGGTGAATTTTCACCTGAAAGAACATTACAATAAAAATAAGAAGCGACCTTATGAAAATACATTCAATCTGTGTTTTCGGAATAAAGAGGATACGAGTTTTCTATTTACTTGTTTTTTTGTATAATATGTTTTTTGTATTTGAAGTAAAATCATATGCATTATCTAACGCGTATATTGAAAACAAATCCTCAACAAAATCCTTCAGTGATAATATAAATTCTTCACTACCTAAAAGTATAACACCTGAAAATACAACTATAAATTCTGCAAATATAAGAATTATACACGATATATTACAACTTCCAAAAGCTGTACAATCAATGCGTGAGCGTATAATTTCAGCAGCAAAATCTGGAAACCTAGAAAATCTTCAGCCTCTTTTAAAAGAAAACGGCAAGACAACAGATCTTTATGTTGGGCAAGATTCTAGAGATACAAATCCCATAGCTATCCTTAAAGAATTGTCCAGTGATACAGATGGGTTAGAAATTATGGCAATCTTAATTGATGTACTTTCGACAAGTCTTGTACAAATAAATGCAGGTAGTGCTGATGAAATATATATATGGCCGTATTTTGCATATAAATCTATCAAGGAATTAACAGCCTCTGAAAAAGTAGATCTTTTAAGGCTGATTACAGCTGGAGATTTTTCTGATATGCTGGAATTAGGAGAGTACAGTTTCTACCGTGTTGGTATTAAACCAGATGGAAAATGGGAATTCCTAAAAGTAGGTAATTGAAGTTTTTACAATAATTGTCTTTATCGTCATTTTCAATTCATAAAAAGTTTAATTAGATGCCTGTTGTCCACTTACCCTACCGTTCTTTTATTGTAGTTACCGGCAAGGATTCTGAAACTTTCTTGCAAAATCTCATCACTTCTGAAATACAAACTTTAGTACCTGGTATCACGCGTAATGCTGCATTACTAACACCACAAGGTAAAGTATTGTTTTCTTTTCTTATTAATAAAGTCAGTGAAACCTATTTTTTATTAGAAACATCTGTCGAACAATGCAACGAACTTATAAAACGTTTTTTAATGTATCGTCTACGATCAGACATAACATTAGAACGTAGACAGCCTGATGGTGTAACTATATTTTGGGACAAAACTGCTCCTCCAGATCTTACAATTTCCTTGATAGACGAACGTTTCCTTATTGCAGGAATACAAGTTTACCGAGTACATGCATCATATGATGAACATGTGGATAATATTGAACTTTACCACAATCTCCGGATTCATCACTGTATAGTTGAGGAAAATTTTGACTACTCTCTATGTTCAATATACCCTCATGATATTTTTATGGATATCAATGAAGGTGTTTCCTTTACCAAAGGATGTTACCTTGGACAAGAAGTGGTTTCGCGAATGAAGCACCGCAATGCAGCACGTAAACGTCCTGTCATTGTTACTGGAACACAAAAATTACCTCCAAGAGGTACTCCTATATTTGCTGATGGCAAACAAGTAGGAATACTGGGCACTGTTATTGGTAATAAAGGATTAGCAATTGTACGGATAGACCATGTTAGTGAAGCTCTCGTTTCTGATAAACCTATCCTGGCAAATAATCTTAAGTTAACTATGGCACTACCAGAATGGAGTAAATTAATATTACCTATTAAGAAAAACAATATATAAAATGCCATCAAAAACAAATTCACTCTTTAAGTTTTATTAAAAAACATAACGCTACTAATGGTTACATATTTTTTTATATTATATTTTAGTGATTATCTTTAAAGAAAATCAAACAAAAGATGATAAAAAATCATATCTTTTCCTGCCCCGTTTTAGTCAAGAATTTGTATTATGCTGCTCCTTAACAAAATAAGAGGCCTCATTAAGTAATTTATGAACAACAGGAGTAATTAATGAATTAAAAAGTTGGATATGTCTAAAAGGCTATAAAAAACAACCAATAAAAAAACTATAATTTAGGTGCTATTTTTATGAAAAAACAAGTAATTGAATACGCAGGCACTCCCGTAGGGGTTCTTGTGCCAGAAAAAAATGCCTTAAAGTTTATTGCCATAAAATTAGATGTTCATGAGCTTGATAAAAAACTTTTTCGTACATCTGATGAACTTTATCATGAGATAAAAAAAATTATGTTCCTTCACAATAAGAAATCTAACTATCAAGAAAGAATTTAATCTCTTTCAGAAATTCTATGATACTTTGATCATTTAAAACTCTCAGATTTACCTATCAAATTAATCACGTTTAGTATATATGTAACTCTAATAATTATTTATAGATATAACTTATTTTTAAATATTAACAAGGATTAGATCATGGCTTATGTTAAAAAACCATGTTTTTTTTAAAATCTTTTATCACAAAGAATGTCTATAGATTAACTATAGTTTTTTTGATAACAGGATGTGCTAACAATACAACAAGATATCCCACAAGTTTATCCTCACAATCCTTAGAAAAGATGAACCATACGCAATTACTGCAGCTTGCTGAAACAATAGGAAGAAATTATGACCGTAATCGCAAAAATAAGGATATAGGAATAAACTATGCCAATATACTAAGGATGATAGGCAGAGATGCTCAAGCTTTAGCTGTTATGCAACAAGTAGCGATACTTCATCCACAAGATAGAAGTGTTCTTGCTGCTTATGGGAAAGCTCAAGCAGATGCAGGACAATTAGAAGAAGCAATTACAACCATTGACCGAGCTCAGACTCCTGATAGACCTAACTGGGAATTAATGTCTGCAAAAGGTTCTATTTTAGACCAAATGGGCAAACATGATGAGGCACGTAAAAACTATCTAGACGCTTTGGAGATAGCTCCGAATGAACCATCAATTCTTTCTAATATGGCAATGTCTTATCTATTAACAGGGAATATAAAGATAGCTGAAGAAAAGTTACGTGCTGCAGCTTCCATGCCTGGAGCAGATAGCCGTGTAAGACAAAATCTAGCTTTTGTTTTGGGATTACAAGGCCGTATTGATGAAGCCTATAAAATTGCTCGTCAGGAATTGTCTCCTGAAGATGCTGAGCACAATGTAAACTACCTCCGTTCCATGCTTTCTCAACAAAAATCTTGGGATAAAATAAAAGAAAGAGATAGCCGCAATGTTTTTAAAAGATGATTTGATTATTATATAAATAACCCATTGTCTTTTATTCGATTTAACGGGCTTCGTAGAAAGTGCAAAAAATATATACTTATTATTTAAAGAGTTTTAGATGTCTTAAGAAAAATATTTGCACTTCAATAAACACCGAATAATCCACTAAAAGATGTATTATTATCTTAATTACTAAAGAAAAATTCATGTCTCTTTCCAATCTTTCACCATTAGTAACTATATTCGGAGGCTCTGGATTTATAGGTCGACGAATAGTTCAGTCTCTTGCGCATCGAGGTTATAGAATCAAGGTAGTTGTACGCAAACCTCATCTAGCCGTTTTTTTAAAACCTCTCTGCCGTGTTGGCCAACTTTCCATTGTTCAAGGAAACGTTTGTCATGAAAATTCTGTCAGACAAGCTATTAAGGGTTCAAGCCATGTTATTAACTGCGTAGGCTTATTATTTGAAACGAGCTCTAATTCTTTTATTTCTGTACAAGAACATGGCGCCCATACTATAGCTAAAGCTGCTGCTTCTTTTGGCGTACCTTTAACTCATATTTCAGCTATAGGAGCTGATGCTAATTCAGAATCCAAATATGCTCGTTCTAAAGGTCGTGGAGAAAATTTAATTCTCTCTGCCAATTCCAATACAATTATTATACGCCCTTCTATTGTGTTTGGATCTGAGGATAAATTTTTTAATAAATTTGCGAATATGACCCGCTTTTTACCATTTATTCCATTAATTGATAATGGTCGCACTAAGTTACAGCCTGTATATGTAGGAGATGTCGCAGAAGTCATTGCTTCTTCTGTTATAGGCAAACTTAATCCTGGTACAATTTATGAAATCGGTGGACCAGAAATCCTGACATTTCGTGAATGTATGGAGAAAATTTTTAAAGTGATCGGACGCAAGAAACCTTTCCTTTCTTTGTCTTTCCGCTCATCTGCACTAATCAGTACAATGATGTCATTGATTCCTATTAGGCCACCCTTAATAACAAATGACCAAGTCAAATTACTAAAAAGAGATAATATAGTCTCTGAAATTGCAGAACTTGAAAAACGTACCCTTATAGGGATAGGTTTGACACCTACATTATTGTCATCAGTATTACCGTCTTACTTACTCCGTTACCGTTATCAAGGACAATTTACTGAGGTCTCCGATTTCTAATAAAACACTATCAAGATAATGATATCGATTTTTTCAAATATTTTATAGAAATTAAAATTTTATTTTATTTTAATAATAATTTAGACAAATTTAACCTGATTTAATCAATTATACTTCAAATCAGTAACTCATATGAGTTTTATTGAATTAAAGAAGATTTAATCTTTTATCATTCTTCATCTATTACGATTTAATAATTAATTTGAAAAGGTTTTTAAATGGGAAAGCCAATAACACTTTTTTTTCTATGCGCATTTATTATAATTGTTATTGGGTCTTTAACAGCTCCAAGTATTACAAAAAATAATATGACCAAATGTGCTCCTTCTTATGGAGTAGACCCATGCAAAAAACACTATTAAATTTAAATGCATAAATGTCATTTCATATAGATAAGGCTATTAAAGATATTACACCAAATATTATTCTCCACAAAGCGAATACCGTGTATCCTTTTTTAGAAACAAAATTCAAAAAAGATCGTACAACTAATAATCCCGATAGAAAAGCAGAGAAAAAACCTATTACGATTAGCAGTCCACTATCATGCATAATTACAGAACGATTTTTGTAAAAATCTAATATACATGCCCCAAAAACTATTGGCATAGAAAGAAAAAAAGAAAATTCAGTTGCAGAGCGTTTATCTACACCCATTATTAACGCTCCTACTATAGTAGATCCTGAGCGAGAAACCCCAGGAAAAATTGAAAGACATTGAAAAATACCTATTTTAAATGCTACTAAAAGAGGATAATTCATAGAATTCGTATATCGAGGTTTAAAATCTATACGATCAACAACAAGCAATATTATACCGCCAATAATTAATGTCATACATATAAGGATTGGTTGTTCAAATAAAACAAACTTAATAAAATGATAAGACAAAAAGCCAATAACTGCTGCAGGTAAAGATGCAACAAATATACAGGCTACAAAATGTCGTGCATATTCCTGAGAAGGAAAAGCTATAACTATTTTCAGAAGCTTGTGAAAATAAACAAACAATAAAGAACTAATTGCTCCTAATTGGATTAATATAGAAAAACTGTTCCCTGGTGATTTAAAGCCCAAGAAATGACCTATAAGCAATAAATGCGCTGAAGAAGAAACAGGAATAAATTCTGTTACACCCTCAATAATTCCTAAAATAAGAGCATTAATTATAGAATATCCAGACATTCTACCTCATAATTGTTGTTTCAAGAATGATATAATTATCTTCTCTTGTATTTATCATAAATATTCAATATATATTTAATGTTCATTTATGACAATTCGATTAGCATACTTTTTTATCAGAGCATAGATGCCAACCCTTTATCATCACATTATGTCATCCAGCTCACGTTTTATACGTCTTATTTTGAATGAATATGATTATGAAACTGAAATGATCGAAGAGTTCCCCTGGGAAAAACGTCATGATTTTTTAGTTCTTAATCCAGCAGGGACATTACCAGTATATGTAGATGACAGCATGCGTGCTCTTTGTGGTGCAACAGTGATTTCTGAGTATATTGATGAAACACAAGGTGTTCTTAAACGGAATCGTCGCTTATTAGCAGAAGATCCTTTTCAGCGGGCTGAAATCCGTAGATTAACAGAATGGTTTTTGCAAAAAATGGAAAACGATGTTACAAGACCATTGGTTCGTGAACGTGTTTATAAATTACAAATGACTCGTGATCAAGGCGGTGGTGCTCCTGATTCAAAGGTGTTGCGTACAGCTCGTAATAATATTCGTCAACATATGAAATATATTTCATGGTTATCTAGTTCACGTACATGGTTAGCTGGACTGCGCCTTAGCTATGCAGATCTTGCTGCCGGAGCTTCTATTTCTGTTCTCGATTATCTTGGAGAAATTAATTGGCTTGACTCACCTGAATCTAAAGATTGGTACCAACGACTTAAATCTAGACCATCATTTCGCCCTTTACTTTCTGAACGTATCCGAGGATTGGCACCAGTCTCTCACTATACTGACCTTGATTTTTAAAAATACACTATGTTTATGATTATCACCTTCAAGAATCAAAGCGATAAAACGTTTTCTTTTCGTAAAGATTATTTTTTAAAAATTATTTTCTTATGGAGATCTATATAATGCACTTGATGATCTTTGGAGCAGGTTATACAGGTCGTGCTATTGCTCAGCAAGCAATGCAAAATGGCATAAAAACATCAGTAACCTCACGATCAATTTTAAAGATAGAAGAGCTCCGATATATGGGCTTATCTGCTTTTTTATTCGACGGAAAAGAAATCCTTCCTACACTAAAGGAAACAATGCATTCTGTCACACACCTTGTACAAGCTATAGCTCCTAATGATACTGGAGATCCATTAATTCATTTAATAGATCAAGCACTTTTGTCATTTCTACCTAATTTAAGATGGATTGGCTATATTTCCACAACAAGTGTTTACGGTAATCATGACGGAAGATGGGTTACCGAAAAAACTCCTGCACAACCGCTATCTTGTCAATCTAAAAAACGTCTGGGAATTGAAACTCAATGGCTTAGAATAGGCGAGATTCTAAAGGCTACAACAATAATTTTGAGACTTTCTGGTATTTATGGTCCTCAACGCAATGCTTTCATATCCTTAGAAACAGGAACAGCAAAAAGATTGATAAAAAAAATCAAGTATTTAATCGAATACGAGTAGAAGATATTGCGCGCTCTGTTATTTTTCTGATTAAAAATAATATAAGCGGTATTATAAATATCACTGATGATGAACCTGCTCCACCACAAGACGTTATCACAACAGCATCTATCTTAATGAAAATACTCCCACCACCAGAACAACTATTTGAAGAAGTCACTCTTTCTGGCATCACCAAATCTTTTTATGGAGAAAACAAACGTGTTTCAAATGCCAAGATTAAAAATCTTGGGTTTCATTTTCTTTATCCAAACTACCGTATGTCATTACAACAATTATGGGAAAGCAAGCAATGGAAATAAATGAGCTTTTTATAGTATATACATAATAGGTTTTTTCATTTTAATACTACATTAATACCAAGACAAAGAATGTTTTATAAGCGCATTCCTTTTATGGATTGGAATATGATATATAATAAACTTATTTTGTTCTAGAAACTTATTCTCATTTCACTCTATAACGAAACAATAATTTTGAAGATATTATTGAGGATTATCAAGACTAAAAAGTTCAGACTGTTCATCATAAGAGAATAATTCTGCATAACGTCCCCAGGATACAGCTGTAGTGATAGTTTCATCTGCATATTCTTCAGACATATAATCTTCAAGTTCATTACGAAAACGTGCAGCAGGCGCTGTATGTGATGGACGTTCATCCAGTACACGACGTATAAGACTAATCAATGGCACATAAGCTAAAAGATGTTCTGCAAAAAGCTTTTTTCGTGCGTCTGTTCCGAGATTAGCAAATTTTTTCCCTGCTTCTGTCAAGGTTATATCACCTTCTCTCAATTGAACCATTCCCAATAACTGCAATGATTCTCCAATATGGAAAAGCTCATCCGCTTCAAGTTGTAAATTATTTGCTAGCTCTGGAAGAGCTGCATGACCATTATACGGAACAGAAATAATTGCTTCGATAAGACCCGAAAGTAGATTAGTTGATACATGTTTAAGTAACATACCTACACCTGCTCCCGGAATTCCTTCAAAACCTACAGAGCGTATTTCTTCTTTTTTAGTCATTCTAGAGTAAATTTTATCAACAAATTGTCGAAAAATCGGATCAAGACGATTCCGAGGATGAGGAAGAACAACATGAATTTCTTCTGCCACACGACCAGGATTTGATGAAAAAACCAAAATACGATCACACATTAAAATAGCTTCTTCAATATTATGTGTTACCATTAAAATAGATTTGATTGGCAAACGACCTTCAATCCATAAATCAATAATATCCGTACGAAGCGTCTCAGCAGTTAAAACATCAAGTGCTGAAAATGGTTCATCCATCAAGAGAAGTTTAGGAAATACAACTAAAGCTCGAGCGAACCCTACACGCTGACGCATACCTCCCGAGAGTTCTTTCGGATATGCAGACTCGAATCCATCTAAACCGATAAGATCAATGACGGATAAAGCACGCTTACGACGTTCAGAACTATCAATCCCTTTAGCTTCTAAACCCAGTTCAACATTCTCTAAAACAGTTAACCATGGGAATAATGCAAATGATTGAAATACCATAGCAATATCATCTGGAGGTTCTTTTATGACTTCTCCTTTAAAAATAACCTGTCCTGAAGATGGAGAAATTAATCCTGCAATAATACGCAGCAAGGTTGATTTTCCTGAACCAGAACGACCTAATAATCCAATAATTTCTCCAGAACGAATATTGAGATTCACCTTATCCAGAACAAGAAGATTACCCCCACTTCCTTTAGGAAAACTGCAGCATAGTTCAGAAATATTTACAAGATGGCCAGCTTCAAACATTGCTTCTACCATAGAAACACCTTTTAAAATATACATAAAAAACTAATTTAATCAAAACGAAAATGACGCTCACTATATATATAGAGAGGTCTCCATAAAAAACGATTAAAAAGAAGAACAAAAAGACACATCACAACAATCCCAAGAACAGTTTCCGGAATATTCCCTTCCTCAGTTGCTTTGGCAATATATGCTCCCAGTCCTTTTGCACTGAGCTTCATATCTCCCCAACTTACTACTTCAGAAACAATACTGGCATTCCAAGCCCCACCAAAAGCTGTAATGGCTCCAGTGATATAATAAGGGAAAATACCTGGAATAATAACATTTTTCCACCAACGCCATCCTTTAACATGAAAACTTTTTGCTACCTCTCTTAAATCATTTGGAAATGCACTGGCACCTGCAATAACATTAAAAAGAATATACCATTGAGTACCCAATATCATCAATGATGATAGCCAAATATTAGGATTAAGTTTATAATAAACAATAAATGCAACGAAAGGTGGAAAAGCAATATTGGCCGGAAATGCTGCAAGAAATTGTGCTAATGGTTGAATTTTTGCAGAAATTTTTGGACGAAGGCCAATCCATGTTCCTATGGGAACCCAGATTAAAGTTGCAATAACTACAAGAAATGCTACTCTTAGCAGAGTAATCAAGCCAAGATTTATTGCATTTAAAACATCATTATACCTTAAAGTTGTATGAAGATATTCAAATGCTTTCCAAGATATATATAGTGCTATAAAAAAAACAAAAGAAATCCAAAGAATTCCCATAACACGATATATCTGCTGATTATATCGTGAAACCTTTAAAAATTCTGGAGAATGATAATAAACTTTATTCGGTAAAAAAGATATTTTTTGGAAAAAATCGCCAATCACAGAAAATATCTTTTCAAAACTATCAATAACAATACGCAATGCCTTAGTTCTGCGAAAAAGATCTAGTACCCAGGAATTAGGAGAAGACGCTGATACTGTTTGTTCAAAACGAAACTTATCTGCCCAAGCAACAATAGGTCGAAATAACAACTGATCATAAAAAATAATTACTAACAACATTGTTAACAAAGCATACCCTACAGCTGGCAAATTCTGATCTTTAATTGCTAGACCAACATATGAACCAATCCCTGGAAGAGTTATTACAGAATCATTGACTGTAATTGTTTCAGAAGCAACAACAAAAACCAACTTCCAGACATGGACATCATCGTATTCCAAACAAGCCCTGGCATACTAAAAGGAACATCAAGCTTCCAAAAGCGCTGCCAATTTGAAAGACGAAAACTGTGAGAAACTTCTTCTAAATCCTTTGGGATATTACAAAGTGATTGATAAAAACTAAACGTCATATTCCAAGTCTGACTAGTAAAAATTGCAAAAATGGCAGCCAATTCAGCGCCTAATACTCGACCTGGATACAAATTCATAAAGAAAATAACAGTAAATGTTAAAAAACCAAGAATTGGAACTGATTGCAAAATATCAAGAATAGGAATAAGGACTATTTTAGCATAACGATTCTTAGCAGCGAGAGTCGCGTAAATAAACGTAAAAAGTAAAGAAAAAATAACAGCAGCTAACATACGCAAAGTGGTACGCAATGCATATTCCGGTAAACGCCACCAATCAAGAGAAACAGGAGTAAGATCAACTAAAGTTTTTGGAAGTGTTGTCTCATGAATACCATAAACCAGTAGAATTATTCCTCCTATCACTAATCCAAGTGCCAATACATCAAAAATATTTGGTATAAGACTACGATTTACAACCAAAGGAGAAGCATTGTATAAAGTCATTGTATTATATCCTCAGGTGTTATCTTATATGATTGCCGTGATAGCCTCACATTTAATACAAAATTACTAATTGAGATAAAAATTTATAGCTAAAAAATAGCAAATTAAGCATATACCATAATTGATTCAAATAGAAATCTTCATAATAAAGTGAGCGGGATAATAATATTTACATATTATTACAATTTTTAATTATTCTTTTCTAACGAATTTTAACTGTCTGTGAAATAAAAGTATTATAATTTTTCAATAAATTTCTCTTTATTTAAGATAAAAATTTAATACTGTAAATTAATCTTCAATTATATATTAACTTACGGGATTCAAATAGCTATTTTTAAAATTCTTAAAATACTCCAAAAATTTAAAATAAGAACAACGATATACTCAAATAAAAGAAATGCCATACAGACAATATTATTTCAATAATCATGCAATAAAAAACCGGGCTTTAAGCCCGGTTTTAACACTCAACTTACAGTTAATTCAAATATTTAGAATTTTACACCAATACCGACTGAAATATTATTTGCACTATAACCTCTGGAGAAAGCAGCATCCCTAAGAGTAAAGTCCTTTTTTCCCAATCGTGTATAGCGATACTCAAGACGAGCTGTTACATTATCAGTAAGAAAAGTCTCAACACCAGCACCGACTGTATAACCAATTCCTACCTTATTAACTGACACGCTGTTATCAATAGCACTAAATTTATTACGTCCGAGAGCAAGACCGCCAGTTGCATAAAGAAGAACAGGATCAAATGCATAACCTACACGACCACGTAAAGAAGATTGAAACCCTGTTTTAGCTACCACATTAGTATCATTAATACGGATTCTAGAATATCCTAAATCACCCTCAACACCATAAACTATATGATCGTACTGTAAATTATATCCCCCGTAGACACCGCCACCAAAAGCATTTTTACTACGTGTTCTAGGATTTGTAAGACGCCCATTAGTAAAAAAACCTTGACCTCCTATATAAGCTCCACTCCAATCTAAGCCAGAAGAACTTGGGGTAGATGGGATACTTGGAGCAGAGGGTGCAGATTGTATATCATGTACCGCATCTGCAGCATTAGCAGAAAAAAATGAAGCGAGAACAATTGTTGACGCTCCCAAAGTTAAAAAAACATTACGCATTCTATATTCTCCTTGATCAATGAATCACACGCTCACAATAAACGCACAACACCTTAAAAATCCTTTAATTAGCTCAGGACTCCAGTAATCGCCTCTACACTTCGTTTTCTTCATGTATAGAAGCTGTCAGCTAAAATGACTTTTAAATGTGGCAATAAAAAAGCAAAATAATGTCTTTTTTGTGTTAAAAATATTCGAGACCAACAAGTTACCTAAAAGCAACACACTTTTACAGGACAAGAATATTAAACAAATACCATATTATATTATAAGTATTTTATAAAAAATAATCTTAAAAAATAAGTAAAAACGCAATAAATATTAATACGAAACAGATATGAATATGAAAGATCTTTATAAAGAAATAATCTATTTAAATTGAGAAATATTTATTAATAGCCTTCTCCCTTATTCAGATATCCAAACCTTTTTAAAAAAATACAAATAAAGAATTCAGAAGACAAATTATGATACAATAATGTTTACAATATAGCTTTTCTATCATTTGTTTATATATGAAAGCAATTGAATTATGCACAAATATAAAGTTGAATTGAAATTCAATAAAGCGATATCTAGAAGTAAAAATTATAAAGAAAAAGCTCCCTTGAAAAACTCTGAATCCACAAAAGACAAGAACATCGTTGCTCCATAGGATAAAATTATGAAAGCAGACGTACATATATATGATCAAAATAACCCAATCATAAATAATAACGGGATCATTTCAAAGTTTGTTAAAAACCTCACGAATTCTCCTGGAGTTTATCGAATGCTCGATAAAGACGGACATGTTCTTTATGTAGGAAAAGCGCGTAATCTTCAAAAACGGGTTGCAAGCTATACCCAAAATAAAGGTCATAGCATCCGAATTAAAAATATGATAAACCAAACAGCAAACATGGAGTTCATAACAACCCATACAGAAGTAGAAGCCCTTCTTTTGGAAGCCAATCTTATAAAACAATTAAGGCCTCGCTTTAATGTCCTTATGCGTGATGACAAATCATTCCCATATATCCTTATTACCGAAGGGGGAAAAACAGCATCTGCTCTTTATAAACATCGTGGAGCACATTTGAAGAAAGGCGACTATTTTGGTCCTTTTGCATCCACCAGTGCAGTAGAACGTACAATAAATTCACTACAACGCGCTTTCCTATTACGTACTTGCTCTGACAGTGTATTTAATTGCAGAACCCGTCCTTGTCTCCTTTTTCAAATCAAACGTTGTTCTGGGCCATGCACACAAGAAATAAGCAATGAAGAATATGAAAAGCTTGTGAATGAAGCTAAATCATTTCTATCAGGTCATAGCAAAAATATAAAAAAAGAAATCGCTTGTGCCATGAACAAAGCAGCAAACCAAGAAAACTTTGAAAGCGCCGCCATGTATCGTGATAGGCTTGCAGCTCTTTCTTATATTCAAAATCACCATGATATCAGTATTGATACTCATGAAACAACAGATGTTTTTGCTCTCTACCATGAAGGAGGAATTTCCTGTATCCAGGTCTTTTTCTTTCGATTCAAGCAAAATTGGGGAAATCGTACTTACTTCCTGAAAGGAGATACACAGCTTTCTAAAGCGCAAGTGCTTAGTAGTTTTCTTACACAATTCTATGATGATAAAACTTGCCCTCAAAACATCTTGTTATCAGATAATATAGAGGATATTGATTTATTAAAAGCAGCATTTTACTATAAATCTGGGCATAAAGTAAAAATTATTGTGCCACATCAAGGGAAAAAAAGAGAGCTCGTTGAGCAAGCTCTTATGAATTCTCGTGAAGCCCATAAACAAAAATTCGCAGAAGAAACATTACAAAAGCAGCTGTTAGAGAATTTTTCCAAAACATTTTCTCTAACATATATTCCAAAACGTATTGAAATATATGACAATTCTCATATCATGGGCTCTAATGCTGTAGGTGTTGTCGTCGTAGCAGGAGTAGAAGGTTTCATAAAAAATCAATATCGAAAGTTTAATATATGTTTAAATGATATCAATCCAGGAGATGACTGTGGTATGATGCGTGAAGTTATAAAAAGACGTTTTCAACGGCTTATGAAAGAAACTCCTAAATTTAACTCTTCTGCCCAATCAAATAATAATATATCATTCCCAAAATGGCCTGATGTACTCATTATTGATGGTGGGCAAGGACAAGTAAATGCTGTATATTCTACTCTCAAGGATTTAGGCATTCAAGATTACCTAACTGTTATTGGTATTGCTAAAGGACCGAATCGCAATGCTGGTTTTGATCGATTTTTTACACAACAAAAGAAATATTTTGTGTTAGCTCCCCGTAGTGCTGTCCTCTATTTTATCCAACGTCTTCGTGATGAAGCACATCGCTTTGCAATCACAACACACCGCACAAATCGCAAAAAAGGATTAATACATAGCCCCCTTAATGATATACCGAATATTGGCCCTTCTCGTAAACATGCATTATTGCAATACTTTGGGACAATTAAAGAGATATCTAATGCTACTCCAGATGATCTTGCAGCTGTCAATGGAATATCTAAAAAAATAGCTCATAAAATTCATAGTTATTTCCATAAAAGCGATAATTATTAAAACAATAATTTACATAAAAAAAATATTCATACTATTAACTATTAATTATAAAATTGTAAGCTTTCTGAAAGAAATTGAATGCCTCGTTACTTTTACAACATTCCTAATATACTTACCTATGGACGAATTTTAACTATTCCACTGATTGTTTTATGTTTTTTAGTTGAACATATCCATAAATTACCAAACCCAAATTTTATACGTTTGATTGCTCTTTCTTTGTTTATTATCGCTTCCGTAACAGATTTTCTTGATGGATATCTTGCTAGAATCTGGAATCAAACATCCAATATTGGCCGTATGCTAGACCCCATTGCAGACAAACTTCTCATAGCATCTATAATACTTCTTATGACAGCTGATGGTACTATCGGAAAATGGTCAACTTGGGCAGCAATCACGATACTATGCCGTGAAATTCTAGTATCAGGTTTAAGAGAATACTTGGCAGAACTGAAAGTAAGTGTACCTGTTACACGTATTGCAAAATTTAAAACACTTATTCAAATGATTTCTATTGGCTTTTTATTAGCTGGTCCTGCTTGCAAAGATTTCCTAGAACACCTCACAGAAGTCGGTATTATTATGCTTTGGATTGCCGCTTTACTCACCATCTATACAGGCTATGATTATTTTCGTGTAGGACTCAAACATATAGAAATAGACAATGACTAGTATTTCTTTAATATAGCCTATCTATAATGAAGCGTTCTATATGATTAGATGGACTATAGAAAACTCCTATACGTAAAATACTTATAATAAAATATTTTGTATCTTTACTTAATCTCATGAATAGGAAAACATCTATAAAGCCATGACACCTTAAAACATATAATGAATTCATTATTGAATAATCTATGCTTTCAAGTTTTTCTTTTCATGATCAAGCTGCCAGGATTTATCTCTCCTTCTTTCAACTAAAAAAATTGTAGTACTTATTAAGACAAGTACTACAATAATAAAGCATTTTCATTTGATTTTAAAATACCATATTCTTATCTGTAGACATGAATTTATTGAGATCTTCAAATATAAATAATAACATGCTCGTTTACAGCCTCAATAATCAATTAATTTTTATAATAAAAAAATAAACCACGGGAAGGATGTACTTTAAAAATACTTAATCATATTCAAAAACAGAACAAAAATTCTAATACACTTATACTATACTTCGTGACCCGCCATTACGTTTTTTATGATATATACTCTCTTGCTGATACTGCGACTTAAAATTAAATGACTTTCGCTTCTTGAACTCAGGTTGTTCTCCATTTAAAGATGTAATCTGTATGCCTTTATCCAATTTTTTAGTACGAAGAAGAGGCTCTACACCTCCTTCTGAAATTTCTATAAAGGTTTTTTCAGGTTGTACTCTAATTGCACCAATTTCATGCCGACTAATACCGCTACTACGACACAACATAGGAATCAGCCATCGTGCTTCAGCATTTTGCTTACTACCAATTGACAAAGAAAACCAATGCGATCCATTAAATCCCTCTCGTGTCTTGGCAAATCCCCCTGCCCTAAATTCTTCGCGATTACGGCTTTCATTAACTTTTAAATTAACATCTTTTAATTCTCCTGGAGAACAATATCCAGAGCGAGAAAGACGCAAAAAGCCAGCTGCTAATTGCTCAGGACCATGTTTTCCCAGTAGAGCTTCAACCAATTCTTTCTCGTCTTCCTGAAGAGGTTTATCTAGTAAAGGATTAGAAAGAATCCTCTTGTTATCATAAGAAATTATTTCTTTTACTGAAGGTGCAGCTGCCCAAGTAGCTTTAATACCAGCAGTGTGCAAAAGACTTTCAGTACGACGTCGAGAATTTTGTGGTATAATAACAACACTTGTTCCCTTACGCCCAGCTCTACCTGTACGACCACTTCGATGCAGTAATGTCTCAGCATTAGAAGGCAATTCTGCATGGATAACAAGTTCAAGATCTGGTAAATCAATTCCACGTGCTGCAACATCCGTTGCTATACAAACACGTGCTCTTCCACTACGCATTGTTTGTAAAGCATTACTACGTTCCTTCTGACTTAATTCCCCTGAGAGAGCAACAACTTGAAAACCACGATCTCCTAGAGTCTTAGTAAGATTTGCAACCGATAAACGTGTTCCACAAAACACTATCGCATTTTTTGCTTCATAATAACGTAAAACATTAATAATGGCAGTATCCCGATCACCTGGCGCTACCATAAGTGCACGGTAATCAATATCGCTATGCTGACGATTCTCAGAGCTTATATTAATACGAACAGCATTCTTTTGATAACTTTTAGCCAGTTTTGCAATAGCAGACGATACAGTAGCCGAGAACATCAACATACGTCGATCTGATGGGGAAGAATCAAGTATAAACTCAATATCTTCACGAAATCCCAAATCAAGCATCTCATCAGCTTCATCAAGAATAATAGTGTTAAGGCCTGACATAACAAGAGCATGCCCCCGAATATGATCACATAATCTTCCTGGTGTTCCAACGACAATATGTGCACCACGTTGCAACATACGCCGTTCACGATGTAAATCCATACCACCAATACAAACAGAGACGACGACACCAGCATTTGCATACAGCCATTCCAACTCACGACCGACTTGCAATGCCAACTCTCTCGTAGGTGCAATCACAAGAGCAAGTGGCTTACCAGCAGGATCCAAATGTTTTTTACCCGCGAGAAAATCAGATGCCAAAGCCAATCCAAAAGCTACAGTTTTACCAGAACCTGTCTGTGCAGAAACCAGAATGTCCTTATTGTTTAAATCAGGATCTAACATAGCTTTTTGAACAGGCGTTAGTTCAAGGTAACCACGATCAGATAATGCCTGTACAATAACCTGCGGTACATTCTTAAAAGTATCCATAAAAAAATAATCCTATTCTATACTTGTCTAAGTCACATGAGACTAAAAAATTAAAAGCCCTTAATGTCTCTAAAGAGAGAGATTTCAAAATTGGACTAAAAAGCGACAATAAATATCTATTAAATAACAGTCCTTACATCTTCTAAAACCAAATACATTATTTAAAATGTCATATGAAAGAAAATACAAATGTTTGTATTGAAAACTAGCGGGAGAACTTCATCAGCTCATGCTGAAATCTCCAAAATACTAAAAAATAGTAGTATAACTATAAATTTATAACAATTTGATATTATAACACAACTCATTTAAGTTTGCTCTGCGTTTCTTTCATGATATATTTGAGCTTTCCACAAGATTACTCTAAAATATCCTGTATAGCAGTTTCATCTGAACTAACAAAAAACGAGAGCAATCAATAACTAACATCTTCGATTTAATTATGCTTTGAGATATTCAACTTGTCAACTCTATTACTATTAAGTAACAGGATAACATTCTTTCAATAAAAGACCTCAACTTACTACAATAATACATTATTAATTGATTTTTTCTATCATACTCAAAATTTTTGAGTTGTAACAATAAAAAACTTTTATAATCTCCTAAGTACCTTAAGATTAACCTAATGACACGCTTCGCAGAAACGCTGAATTCTCTTACATGCTTCTTCTAAAACTATTTCTGAAGTTGCATAAGAAATACGAAAGCCCGGACCAAGACCAAAAGCTGACCCCTGAACAATCGCAACATGTTCTATCTCTAAAAGCTGACTTATAAAATCTAAATCTGTTGCTATAACCTTTCCAGAAGGAGAAGTCATACCAATTAAATCTTTACAAGATGGATAAATATAGAAAGCACCTTCAGGAATCGTGGTTTTTATTTTCTTAATTTTATTAAGAAAAAATATACAGTTATCACGACGATTTTTAAAAGTCTGCCTATTTTTTGAAATAAAATCTTGAGGACCATTCAGTGCTTCAACAGCAGCCCATTGTGCTATAGAACAAGCCCCTGAAGTCTGCTGACCTTGTATAACATCCATAGCTTTAATCAGAGATAAAGGGCCAGCAGCATAACCTATACGCCAACCAGTCATGGCATAAGCCTTAGAAACACCATTCATAACAAGAGTACGATTATAAAGGGAAGGCTCAACTTCTACCAGCGTCCTAAACTTCAAATCATCGTAAACAAGATGTTCATAAATATCGTCTGAAAGAACCCAAACATGAGGATGTTTTATTAATACATCAGCTAATTCTCTAAGTTCATTTAAAGAATAAACTGCTCCTGAGGGGTTAGAAGGAGAATTCAAAATCAACCATTTTGTTTTAGGAGTAATTGCACGTTCAAGATCCTCAGCAGTAATCTTGAAATTATTTTCTTGCTTCGTATTAATAAAAACAGATTTACCACCACAAAACGCTACAATTTCTGGATATGACACCCAATAAGGACTAGGAATTAAAACCTCATCACCAGGATTAACCGTAGAAATTAAAGCATTAAAGATAACCTGCTTACCTCCAGTGCTTACTATAGTTTGATCATATGTATACTTAAGATTATTTTCACGCTGAAATTTTTTAACAATTGCTTCTCGTAATGCAGGTATCCCTGATACAGGCGTATATTTTGTCTCTCCACGCTCTATAGCATCAATAGCAGCTTTTTTAATATTATATGGAGTATCAAAATCTGGCTCCCCAGCACTCAAGTTCAATACATCAACACCTTTAGACCTTAAAACATGAGCTTTCTGAGCTGCAACAATAGTAGCAGAAGGTTTCATCCGAGAAAGAGCTATAGAAAGAAAACTCATGATAAACATCCTTCAAAACTAGATCACATATTTTATTAATATCAGAAAGTAAAATTCAATCAAAAAAAATTTAACTTTAAACATATCATTTCAAATAAACTAAAATAATTATCTTATCTCATCATTATATACAATAACTTTCTAATCCTAAAAAAGCTTTATGTTAGTTTTAAACTCCTTCCTTTTTTGATCAGAAACTTTATAAACAGGAAGTAGCAGGCAGAAGATTATTAAAACGATCAAGTCATATACAAAGCAAATCAAACTTTTCATCTCTTAAAATTCACCAGCAATTAATTTGTCTCAAAAAAAATTCTATGGTACATGTTTCTATTTATTTAAGAAAGTTTGGATTTATGAATAAAGTATTCATTGATGGCGAACATGGAACAACTGGTCTTGAGATTTATAAAAGGTTGAGTGTCAAAAGTGACATTGAGTTGATTTCGCTCTCAAAAGAGGATAGACATAATAAAAAATTACGCTTACAATGCATGGGTTTTGCCGATCTTGCTATTTTATGTTTACCAGATTCTGCGGCAATTGATATATTAGAGTCTCTTCCAGCATCATCTAAAACACGTATAATTGATTGTTCTACTGCGCATCGTACTAATAATAATTGGGTGTATGGTTTTGCCGAAATGACAAAAAAACAAAAGGACTATATACGTAATGCGCAATTTGTTTCAAATCCTGGCTGTTATCCAACAGGAGCTCTTGCTTTAATTCGCCCATTGCGCGAGCTTGGGATTTTGCCTTCTGATTATCCATTAACAATTAATGCTATTTCAGGTTATACTGGCGGTGGAAAAGATCTAATAGCAAAAATGACTGATCCTACTAACCCTAATTATATTACAGAAAATTGTTTTTCTTATGCGCTTAATTTTAAACATAAGCACATACCTGAGATTAAAATCCATGGCCTGTTGGATAAAACACCTAATTTTATACCTACAGTAGCACGTTTTCCAAAGGGAATGTTGGTACATGTGCCTTTGCATCATCGTATCCTTAAGAAAGGCACAACAATAGATATTATCCGTGATGTATATAATGATTATTATCAAAACAGTGATTGCATAATTGTATCTTCGTATGATAGCACCGTTCAAAATGATAAAATATATGCAGAGCATCTTGTCGGTACAGATAATATGGGTATTTCTGTCTATGGTGATGAATCAATGGGCATTATAGGGTTGTATGCTACTCTAGACAATCTTGGAAAGGGTGCATCAGGAGCCGCAATACAAAACCTTAATATAATGCTGTCACGCGAATAATTCTGTTATTTGATCTGATCCCAATAATTACAATATACTTATCACTAAGAAGCTAGTCTAATTGTGATCCTGTTTTGAATTTAACTCCTGTAATCTCAGAAAGACCACATACAGGGATGGATATGAAGGTTTTCTGTTGTTTGGACAGTTCTAATACTGCCGCAATGACAAGATTAGGCTCAACAATACTTGATATATTTGCGACACCATCAAGCATACATAATGCTCCTACAAGTGAATTTAAGTTATTGCGCTCGTCTCCAATTTGAATGGTATTTGCATAAGTAAGGGCTTATAAATCATTTGCAAGATATCGCGCTTCTACAAGATCCCTAAAACTAAAACCATACTTATAAAAACAAGCAATACAGGAAGGCAAATTACAATTATACTTAAACATACCTGACATTTTAATTTGAAATTTATTTTGTTGCCGTTGTTTTCAATGCACCCGTTATCTGGTGATCCACATATTAAAAACAGTGATATGTCTGTGGAGCGGGTAGCGGGAATCGAACCCGCATATTCAGCTTGGAAGGCTGCTGCTCTACCACTGAGCTATACCCGCATATGGATCAAATTATTGGTGGAGGGAGTTGGATTTGAACCAACGTAGGATAAACCAGCGGATTTACAGTCCGCCCCCTTTAACCACTCGGGCACCCCTCCAATCTCATTCTATTATAAAATAAACGGTTTCACTCATTTAATAAACAAGGTATATGTATTCGAAATTTATTACTGTCAACATAGAATTTGAAAAAATAATTATTTCCTTTTAGATTAACAAAATATCACTTATAATAAAATATTAAATCCTTAATATACCTCATTAGCGATACCAAAAATTTTAACAATATACCCTAGTTATGAAATGATGTCTAAAAAAAATGATCCAACTTTTTCTGCTAAAGATGTAAATTATGTTAAACATAATAGACCTTACCAGAATAAAAAGAAGTTTCAAACAAAAAATTCTTTTCAAATACCCAAAGGGAAAACTCACATAAAAAATACCGTATTTATGTATGGGCTTCATACAGTATCTGCAGCCCTCAACAATCCAGAAAGAAAAATCATTCAACTTTCAGCAACTCAAAATGCTATGTTACGTTTAAAATGGACCCCAAGTGATGACAATCATTTCCCTGTTAAAATAATTTCTTCAAAAGCAATAGATGAACAACTTGGTCGAGACACTACTCATCAGGGAGTCATGCTAGAAACACATCCTTTGCCATCAAGAGATATTGATTCAATCAAAAACTGCAAACTGTTAATTGTATTGGATCAGATTAATGATCCTCATAATGTAGGAGCTATTTTACGTTCTGCTGTTGCTTTTGAATGCGGTGCTGTTATTACTACAAGACGCTATAGTCCTTCTGAATCAGGTACTCTGGCAAAATCTGCTTCTGGCGCATTAGAACTTATCCCTTATATTCAGGTAACCAACCTATCTGAAAGTTTGGAAGAACTCCATAAATTAGGTTTTCAAACAATTGGTCTTGATTCAGAAAGCCCTCAATCTATCGAATCCGTATTTTTAGGAGACAAAATTGCTTTTGTGATTGGCTCTGAAGGAAAAGGCCTCCGCCAAAAAATTCAGAAAAAAGTGATCGCAATGGCTCGACTTAATGTACCAGGCGCAATTAAATCCCTAAATGTATCAAACGCAACAGCTATTGCTCTTTACACAGCCCATAAATTCTTTAATTAGAACCTCAAAAGAACATGACAAAATAATTCTTCTATGAAACTTATTGTTGAATTAATCTACAACATGAGAACTCAAAAGTTTTTCTAATCCAATAAGTTCCGCATGTGCAATGCTAATATTGAGATGAATCGATCCATTCTCCATATCATTGCGACGCTTTACTTGAGCATGCTGATATATCCAAGGAAGAAAAGAAAGCTGATTAACAGAAAGGACTATATTTTCTGTTACAGTTTTTCCAGACAAGCGACGTGTGATTTCAGATGCTAAAACATTGAATCCATCACCCGTTATACTAGAAACAGGAATTGCACCCTGAGAAGCAGCCTCTTGAAATATTTCCTTTCGAAAATGAGGTTCTAAACAATCTACTTTATTCCAAACCTCAAGAATACGACCACAATCTTCCATAACATCAATATCAAGATCTGATAGTATAGTATATACATCACGTGCTTGAGCTGCATTATTACGATTTGATATATCTCTCACATGCAAAATAACATCTGCCTGCCTTACTTCTTCTAAAGTAGCACGAAATGCTGCGACGAGATGTGTCGGTAAATCAGAGATAAATCCAACTGTATCTGCAAGGAATGCCACAGGGCCATGTGGCAAAATTATTCTCCGCAATGTGGGATCGAGTGTAGAAAAAAGCATATTTTCAACAAAAACACTTGAACCCGTTATACGATTAAATAACGTTGACTTACCAGCATTAGTATAACCAACCAGTGCAATAATTGGATAAGGAACTTTCTTTCTTTTAGCCCTATGCAGTTGACGAGTACGTACAACTTTTTCGAGCTGTTGTTCTAAATAGCAAATTTTTTGCTGTAGCATTCGTCTATCAGCTTCGATCTGGGTCTCTCCTGGACCACCCAGGAAACCAGTACCTCCTCGTTGCCGCTCAAGATGCGTCCAACTACGAACAAGACGACCTTTTTGATAATTAAGATGAGCTAATTCTACCTGTAGAGCTCCTTCTTTAGTCAAAGCACGTCGCCCAAAAATTTCTAAAATCAAACCAATACGGTCAATTACTTTAATGTTCCATATTTTTTCTAAATTACGCTGCTGCACAGGTGTCAAAGATTGATCAATAATAATCAAACCAACATCAAGATCATGAATAATTGTGTTAATCTCTTTAATTTTTCCTTTTCTTATAAGAGTTGCAGGGCTAGGTCTTGAAACAGCAACCACAAAAGAACGCACTACTTGTAAATCTATTGCCTGCGCCAAACCTACAGCCTCGTGTAAACGACTCTCTGAAAAAGAGATATTGCTGATATCATCGGCAGAAGAAGAAATGCTTTTTAATACTACTTCAACCACAATAACACGAGAAGTATCTTTACAAATTTTATCTTTCTTAATCAAAAAAACCACCACAAAACTAGAACAACCTACTAATCATATGAAAACTATATCATAAAATTATGATAAGAGTAAACATCATTCAATTGAACAACATGATATGTTTTATCATATTAAAAAAATTAAAAATTCTTACAAAATTTTCTTGCTAATATCTTGAATTTAATACTTTTTTTCATAGGTTACTCCAACACTGCCTTCCCCATCATCTGAAGCACCAGCATTTAATTTTAAACCAGAACCTATATCAAAGTTAACAATAGCTTTCGAAGCCCCCTCTATATTTTTTCGAAGTTCTATATACGTATTGTTATTAATGTACTTACCCGCAGCAATTGTAGACTGCCCTTCAGAATTTGTATACACTTCGAAATTATCAATCCCTAACCTAGAGCGCAGTTCATCAAAAGCCAGTATCGACGGTCCTCCTACTAATTGATTAACAGCATTAGCAAGCTGAACAAGCTGTGATACCGATAGATTCGCAAGCGACTTACCAAAAATTAATTGTGCTAAAATCTCATCTTGAGGTAACGCTGGAGAAGAAGAAAAACTGATAGAAGGAGACGATGCTAATCCTACAACATCAACTCTAATTGATGTTGATGATACATTTGATTTTGCTTGTATATTTAAATATGGCATCAATTCGCCATTGAATCTTACATTTGCAAATACAATATTAAGCCTTCTATTAAGGATTGTAATTTGCCCCCTCCGTAGAGTTAATAAACCCAACACTATTGGTTTGGTAGTAGTATTACGAATATTTAAGTCACCATTCAATTCAACATTAAGCCCCCTGCCACGTACAAAAATCTGAGAAGGTGCTTCGAGTATTAAATCGAGACCTAACTTGAATGATTTATTATGCTTATTATTACTTTGAGTATTCTTCAAAGCCAACGTTTGACCTCGAACTTCCTTAGAAGCATTCTTATGAGAAATATCAAATTCAGAGAACATAAAAGGCATTTTATCAGGAATTGTAATCACAAATTCTTTAAATTTTACATGGCCAGAAAGCACAGGAGACTTTATCAGCGGACCGACTAACCGCAAACTAGAATCAAAGGTAGCTTTTAGAATATTTTCATCCAGATAAATGGCTTGATTAAGATTTATAACCAGATTGGCATGATAGTTTCTCTCAAATCTGAGATCAATGACACCTTCAGCTGTCATAGAACCACCATTCCCTAGTTTTGCTGTCAATTTTTTAACATTAGCGTTCTTCCCATCAAAATTCACTGATGCTTTTAAATCATAAAGCGTGTAATTATTTATAACACCCTTTAAAAGTGCTTTATTTATTGTAAGAGAACCAAAAATGCCAGGAGCATTCATTAACCCCTTTACAGACAAGTTCAAATTTACTATCCCATAGGAGTAAAAACCTCTTTCTATCAATTGCTTGTTAAAAAGCTCTAAGGGAAAATTTCCTTTGATAGAAAAGTCTTTATATAAATTTAATTTAAAATTGATATCTCCATTCATTCTAACAGAAAGTCCTGCTTTATTAGAAAAATAGAGATTTACAGTAAGAACATCTCTAAAAAATTCTCCCTGCATTTCTACAGAAATTGGTTTTGAAGTATATAAAGATATCTGCTGTGCGGATGCTTCTTCCCAAACATTCTTAAACCGTATCAAAGGATCTGATATTTGTCCCTTGACAATTACTAGACCTGATACCTTACCAGCAACAGCAAGTGTAGGAACAAACATTTTTACAAGATGCGCTGGTAATTTTTTACCTTGTATTTGTAAATCAAGCTCCCTCCCTAACTTTCCTACAGCACTTATTGAAGAATCTTTACCTATTTGTAAGGAAAAATTATCAAAATAACTTTTATCTTCATCAAGATTGAAACGCACAGGAGTAGAAAGATTTATAGGAAAATCCTTCAAATCAATAGAAAAATGATCAATCCCAACTATTTTTTTACCATCTTGTGGAACAATCCATCCCATAATATTAAGAGGACTATCCAGATAATATCCAGTAAAATGAATATCTGTACGCTTTTTTTCTTGAATAGCTGAAAAATGAAGCTTGCTTAATCGCTGATTATCAAAAGAAATCTCTTCTATATTTGCTTTTCCTTGTATAGAAAACTTGTTAAAATCTAAAATTTTTAAATCAATTTTAGGATTTTTTATGCTGAATCTATTACTAACAACTCCTACACCAGAAGCTTTAACTGTTGTCCCCTGTTCTGGATCAAAATTCAAAGAACCTTGTAAATTCCCATGAACATTCTGACCCAAAAATGCCATAATTAAATTAATGTTTTGAAAATTAAAGGTAAACTTACCTTGTGCTTTAAAAGGAAAAGCAAAATAGGCCTGCCCTTGTAAAGAATTCAAACCAAATTTACCTCTTGGTACCGATAACTGAACACGATCATTTACCTTTATAAGTTGCGCAACTATATCAATAAGTTGATCATCATCAATACGACCTACCAATTTTATAAAAGCATCAGGAAATCGAACATCTATCTTTGTTTTAAGATTTGCTTTCAGTTCAGAAAATCTATGATCTGCAAAAATTATCTCATTGCTTGTAAAATTAGCCAAAACATCCGGATGAGAAAAAGGACCTGATACAGTCAGCATTATCTTAGCAGAACCCTTTGCCTTCTCAATTAAGGAAGAAGAATCTAATATATCTGCGAATAAAGAACTTGATATATTTCCTTCTTTATAAAGGAGATAGCCTCTAGTCTTAAGACTCTTTTCTACAACAAAAGATACATCAGATACATGAATATTATTTTCAATAAAACTCAGCTCTCCAGATAAAGAAGCAATTTCCTTAAACCTAATCTTTGAAATTGTAGAAAAAAAAGAAGGCTGAATAAATATTTGAAATCGAGATACAAAATTTTGATTAGAAAAATAATATTTTCCAGACAAAGAACCTTTTATATCATCATTTTCAAGCCTCACTGTTTCTAATATAATACGATTTGCACTCACATTAACAGGAACCGTAATCTTAGTAGGAGTCGCAATCTGTTGATTGAATGTTTGATAATTAAAACTTGCTTTTTGTGAAACAATAACAATGTTTAAATCTCCATCATTATGTGTCAAATCCAAATTTTGACCATAGGCTGAAAAAATAACACCCTCAAGTTTAGTACGAGAATGTTCTAATAGCGGTACAGAAAAATGAGAATCCAGTTTAGCAGAACTGGCATCACCAACTAAAGAAAACCGAGCATCTTTTATTTTAAATTTCCAATCCCCTACTGCTGAAGGCCATAAAAAATCCACTGGCTCAGAAAAACTCAGAAATCTTGCAGACAAACTGTTATAACCCAATGAATCATAAACACCAGAAGCATCAAATTTACATTTATCAGTTGCAATTTTCATATAATCAATATCTATTTTACTATGCATATCCGATGCCATAAGAATATTGATTGATGTCCATCCTGAAAAAATTGAATGCAAGTTCATAGGTACTAATTTTTCGATATTCCCCTTACCAGATACAGTAAAAAAATGTTTCCCTTGAGAATCATTGGAATGCAGTAGTTTTAAAAAAGCTATGTTTTTATTATCTAAAACAGCATTAAATTGACTCTTGAAATCATCAAGATACCCTTCCCCAGATAGCTTTAACTGAAGAGATACCATTGGTGACAATGCAAGGATACGACTTACAAGCCCTTCTTTTGGCTCAAAAAGCTCGATATTTAATGACAAGAAATTCCTTGGTGAATCATGCGCAATATTAACTTTTAATTGAGATTTTGGCTGATCGGGACGAAAAACAAAGAAATTGATTTTCTTAATATTTTTAGAAAATTGCAACTTACCACGTGCTGAAATTCTAACGTCATTTCCTACTAAAGATTTATTTAAAAAAATCTCATGGATGTCAATATTGTCAATATTAAAATCAAAAAATGGTTTAAAATCATGATAATTCTTCCCACGAGAAGAATCATTCTCTCTTGTTGGCATTCTATAGAAACGTATTTCCCGAATACTAAAATTGTCTGCCTTAAAAACACATGTAAATAATTGCAAAGGTGACCAGTCAAGCTTGAAGTCATAAACTTCACCATAAATACCATTTTTGTCCTTAAATGCTATTCGATCAATACGAAGAGCTCCACTTATAAGCCCCTCCATTTCTCCTATCACAACAGAACGGTTCTCTGTTGAAATCAGAAAAGAAACCCCCTCTTTAAAGAGCCTTGCGCCAAGAGAAGTTGTTCCTACAAATACAAAAAACCCAATAAAAAAACGGTTATACCAGTTAAAATTGAAAGAAAAATCTTGATTACAGATGTTAAAAAATGTGCTTTCATAAATTAAATCCCATTTGTTCACACCTTAAAATGCATGCCCAATACCTGCATATACTGCATAACGAGATGAATTCTTGTACCTATTTAATGGAATAGCCACATCAAACCGAATAGGACCTAAAAAAGTATTATATCGAGCTCCAATACCTGAACCACTCCGAAATTCTGAAAAATGAACAGAGGCCCCCCTTCTGACAGTACCAGTATCAATAAATGCTACAAATCCAATCTTATCTGTTAGGCTAACCCGTGCTTCTAATGACAAAGTTATAAAAAAATTCCCTCCAATTGCTTGTCCTAAAGCATTACGTGGAGAAATTTCATTGTATTTATAGCCACGTACAGAACTTCCTCCGCCTGCATAAAAACGCTGTGTAATTGGGAGCAAGAACAAGTCTTGTGATGTTAGCAACAACCCAGCAGAAACTTTTGTAGCAAAGACAAGAGGACTATCTGCACCCAAAATTTGATAGATAGAAAAAGAGCCTTTTATTGTTGAATAAAAAGCTTGCCTGGTTAATTGATATCCAGGTCTTATTAAAAACGATGCCCGATATCCCGTTGTCGGATTCAATTTGTTAACACGAGCATCCCGCACATACTCTACAGGCAGAACAACTCCTAAATAAGAGTCTGCACCATATGAATATCTTTCAATAACACGATACATCTCCATATTAACAGAAATAGCTTCCTTATCAGAAAGCTCATATGAATAACCAGATGCAACAATAATCGATGTTGATTTATAAAAATCTCCACGCTCAATTTTCATATTAACACCTGAATTAAATGTAATCCCTGGCATAAAAAGTTCAGGTTTAGAAAATATTATCGCTGCTGAATAATCGATATCAGAAATATTAAAACTTTTCCCTATCCTTGATATCGCTGTCTCCACACGCAATGATTCAGCATTTCCTAATAAATTACGATGCCCCCAATAACCATTACCAGAAACACCATCAACAGTTGCAAACTGCACACCTAATCCAAAATATCGATAAGGACTTTCTGATACCTCAATGATGACCGGCAAAGAACCATCGACATCTAATGTATTCCCCTCATACACCCTAACACTTGCAAATACACCTAATTGACGCAATACGGTAGCAGCCTTTTTCAAACTGTCAGAAGAATATTTCTGTCCTTTTTTTAATCTTGAAAAATAAATAACAAACTCAGGAGTTATTCCTTTTTGACCGACAACACGAATCTTCCCTATAAAAGCTGACGGCCCACGTTTTACAAAAAAGACAACATCAAACTTTTTATTAATATGATCAGCAATTACTTCTCGACGATCAATCTTAGCGAATGGATATCCTATTTTTTTCAGAGCATCGACTATATTTTGACCCGCTTTAATAAGCAAGGATGCATCCACTTTTTGATTTAAAGCAAGCATCACATTTTTTCTGACAGAGTCAGGCAATATTTCATCACTTTTTAAATATACTTTATTTAAGCTAAATATAGAGCCAGATTTTATCTGAATAACAACCGAAAGAAGCCCAGAAGCTTGAACTTCAGAAGTATAATCTAAAACTTTATCAAGAGGAAAGTTGTTAATGTAAATCTTAACAACAGCATCATACCGGGCTTTTTCATATAAAAAAGCAATCAATTTTTTACGATCATTACGTGCTTTTATAAGCAACTCAGAAAAATCAGAAACATTTTTTTTTTGATCTCTAACAAGAATAGAAATCTCTTTATACTCATCTAACTCTTTAGCACTGGCATCAGCACTAATCGTAACCTGATAAAAAAACCCAACATTTATGTTATTCCCTATTTCTTGATGAGAATCATGTGAGTTTTGATTATACAGAGTTGAAGCCCACGATAATGAGTTAAATCCGCCACCTATAATAAAATATACAACATAAATCAATATAAATGTAATCCCGTTCTTAAAATCCAAAATATCAGAAATTTTAAGTACCAGAGATTTTTTTTCAATTTTTAAAAATTGGTTTTTCATCGAATAATGTAAAAATATAATATTCAAAAAAAAATTAAGTATTAATCTACCACTCTATTATCATAAAATAAATTATAAAACCAATAAATAAAGGCTCCAAAAAAATGGAGCCCTTTTTTCAATCCTTAAAGAAACTTTAACAAGGAACCAAATAACGGCGATTATAACGATCTCTTTCATAACACTGACGATTTTTCTCTGACATTTTACTGAATAATGCGCCTCCTGCACCTCCCAAAGCTGCACCAACAGCTGCACCTTGAACACTATTTGTCATAAGCCCACCGACTATAGCTCCCCCTCCAGCACCTAAGGATGCACTCCTTTCCATTTCTGTACAACTTGCAACAAACATTCCAACCAGAAAAAGTGGAATAACTTTTTTCATCCTTACAATCTCCTATTTCATTCCCATTCAATGCATAAATATATATTCCCCAAGTTTTAGGTTTAAAATTTTAAATATATTATATGACGAAATGATGTCGATTATATTATAAAGTTGTTTATTTTCTATTTAATGAATTTACCTTGAAAAGCTATGTAAAACCATTCGTCTTGAAATAATTTTCAAATTCTAATATAAGGCTGGTGTTGTAATTAATCTATACCATAGTGTAAAATATGCCTTAGAGGGCGTTATGGATTTTGAAAGATTTTTTGAAAAAAACTAGATTGTTTACGAAAAGAAAAAGATATCGGGTATTTGCAGACCTTGAGCACAAAAACAATCTTTTCCCATATGTTATACACCATGAAAAAAAATCACAGATAACAATATGGTGTTCAAATAATTATCTTGGTATGGGACATCATCTGAAGGTTATTGAAGCAGTAAAAACCGCTGTTGATCATTGCGGTGTTGGAGCAGGTGGGACTCGCAATATTTCAGGAACAAATCATTATCACGTTCTCTTAGAAAAAGAATTAGCTGATTTGCATGGGAAACAATCTGCTCTGCTATTTAATTCTGGATATATGTCAAACTGGACAGTTATAAGCACTCTATGTTCAGAAATGGAAGGGATGATTTGCTTTTCAGATGCTCATAATCATGCATCTATTATTGAAGGTATCCGTCACTCTAAATGTCAAAAGGTGATCTGGAAGCATAATGATATAAAAGACTTGGAACTGAAACTTTCTACAGCAGATCCTGCTGCACCCAAAATAATTGTATTTGAATCAATATATTCTATGGATGGAGATATTGCTCCTATTAAAGAGATTTGTGACCTTGCACAAAAATACAATACTATGACTTATATAGATGAAGTCCATGCCGTTGGTATATATGGAATGCGTGGAGGGGGTATAGCTGAACGAGAAGGAGTGATGAACCGCCTTACTATTATTGAAGGAACTCTTGCCAAAGCATTCGGGGTTATGGGAGGCTATATTGCAGCTTCAGCAAATTTATGTGATTTTATAAGATCATTCTCTTCAGGGTTTATTTTTACAACATCTTTATCACCAGCACTTGCTAACGCCGCTCTTACATCAGTTATCCATCTGAAAAATAGCAACTACGAACGGGATATGCACCAAAAAAATGTAAAAATGCTACGAACTGCACTCAGGAAAAAATCTATTCCCTATATATCTAATACAAGCCATATTATACCAGTGATGATCTGCGATGCTGAAAAATGCAAATTGCTATCTGACTCTCTGCTTAACGATTTTGGTATTTATGTACAGGCAATCAATTACCCAACAGTTCCTCGAAACCAAGAACGACTACGTATAACTCCTACCCCTCTTCATACTGAAAAAGATATTGACCACCTTGTTAACAGCCTTGATAAACTTTGGTCAGACTATAAGCTTTCACGAATTTTTTCCTAAAAAATCTGCCATTAATGTAATAATCTTTGTTAAATTTCAACTGGATTTGTTGCAGAAAACAACCAATCTAATGTATTCCTATCATCTAAAAGCGGAGTAAGAACTTCACGTGTACGCTTATGATAGTTATTTAACCATTTCAGCTCTTCTTCGCTAAGTATCTCAAGAACGATAAGTTTCAAGTCTATGGGACAAAAAGTAAGCGTTTTGAAACCAAGCATTGGTTGATCTCCCCCTTTAATCTCTTCTGCCTCAGATACATAAAGAAGATTTTCAATACGTATTCCAAAGCTTCCAGGACGATAATACCCTGGCTCATTCGACACAACCATTCCAGGAAGAAGAGGCTCTTGGTTCCCCCGTGCAATAGCCTGAGGCCCTTCATGAACAGAGAGATAACAACCGACACCATGCCCAACACTATGTGGGAAGTCAACACCTGCCTTCCATAATGGTAAGCGTGCTAAAATATCAAGATCACAACCTCGTGTTCCTTGAGGAAATCTTGCCGTTGAAATAGCAATAACCCCTTTTAATACTAAAGTAAAAAAACGTTTCTTTTCATCATCAACATCGCCAAGTGTGATTGTCCGTGTAATATCAGTTGTACCATTTAAATACTGTCCACCAGAATCTAACAGAAACAATTCTCCTTCCTTAAGGAATCTGTTGCTTTTTGTGGTAACACGATAATGAATAATCGCTGCATGATTTCCTGAAGCCGCTATAGTATCAAAGGCAATATCCTTGAGAGGATTATGACATTTCTTTCCCATTTCTACTCGACATTCTTCTAATTTATTAACAACGTCAATTTCAGTTATCTTGTCCAGTTTTTGAACATGAAGCCAAGCAAGAAAGGAAACCATAGCAGCGCCATCCTGAATATGTGCAGAGGCTATTCCATTAATCTCAACTTCATTTTTAACCGCTCGTGATAAGCGAGAAGGATCAGGACCTTTTACAATATTTACATCCGTTCTATCGATAAAATTAAAAAGAGCATACGGTGTCCAATCTGGGTCAATGAGGATACTGGCACCCCTAGATGTAAGTTCACTAAGACGGACTTCCAAATTTTCTGGATTTAACAACAATGCAACTTTAGATAAACATTCTTCTACATTTTTATCTGTTCTTCTTTTGTCTAGAAAAAGCTCAGCTCGTGCATCAGAATATAATATAGCTCTTGCTAATGGATACGGTGTATGCAAAACATCAGAAGCACGAATATTAAAAAGCCATGCAACCGAAGAGGGATCGCATATTAATACTGCGTCAATCTTCTCTTTACTTAACTGAGTATAAATTTTTACAAGTTTATCTTTTGAAGAGATGCCAACATAATTGATTTTTTGAAGTTCAATCTTAGACATTGAGACTTCAGGACGATCTGACCATAAAAGATCTATTGGATTATAAGGTAAACAGATCAAACTCCCATCTATCTTCGAGAGATTTTTTTCGAGATAAAAAGCTTCAGAAACTGTATGCAACCAAGGATCAATACCAAGACGAAAGCCTAACGGAGCATACCGTGACACCCAAACAGCAGGAGGCTCAGTTACAAGATCCAGTTTAGAAAATAATGTCATATCAAGTTCTTCTTCCACCTGAAGATTATACCGGCCATCAATAAAAATTATAGCGCTTCCTTTCAACAATAGGGCCGTACCTGCTGAACCTGTAAACCCTGTTAACCAAGAAAGCCTTTCAGAAGAAGGAGATATATTTTCACCCCTATATTCATCAGAATGCGGGACAAGAAATCCATCTATTCCTAATACATCAAATTGAGATCGAAGTGCCTGAACTTTTTCATAGGCTTGCTCAGATATCGACTTAATTTCAAAAGACTGGAACATATTCTCAACCTCATCAATTTAAAAAATCACCAAAAACTATCGCTAGAATATCTATCAAGATTAATCTCTATTATTAATCTTGATTAAAAAATGGAAAAACCTTCCTGCGTAAATTCTGAACAATGTAATTATTAGCAAGCTTTATTAAAAATAACACAAAAATTGTATATTCATTAATGTACAATTTTCAAAATATGTATCCAATATTTTACTTATTTAATGATTATACAGTTCATAAAATTTAGATATTAAAATATTTTTTAAACATATTAGAAGGGAATTGTTAACCGATTTTTCTTATTCTTTATCAAGAAAAAATTTCATTCCTGTGATATTAAAACTATGAAATCTCCAAGACTTAACTTATTTCTTCCAACAGAAGCAGACAGCAAAGCGATTGAGAGTAAATTGTCTTTACCTCCATGGCATGCAGCTTTTCTTTTAGCTCCCAACGTCCGCTTTACACGTACCCCTGAAAGTGAGTTAAGTCGACGTCGCAACACTCCATTAACAACCAATAAGAGTAATTTTCAAGAAAGAAACGATATTGAATCAAAAAAACAAATTCTTAAAGCTACGACGTCACTGACCAAGTCAGAATCACAAAGCTTTTTAGAAAATGGTAATTCTACAGAATTAAATATACCTTTAAACCCAAAAAATTTATCAAATATTATTCCTCAATCACAAAACAAAACAGATATAATTTCTTCTAATACAGATGAATCAACTCATAAAACTTCAACTTCTTCTATAACAGTTAGAAAATCATCTGAACAACTTTCATGGCTATCGGATTTCGCTTTCTTTGAAAGTATAATTCTTCAACCTCCTATCATGGATACTCCTACAAAAAGTTTACCAGTTCCATTTCAAAAACACCTGGAAGCACCGGATTCAATCATAAGTCTCTTTAAAACAATGGAATGTCGTCAGATCGGAGAACCTATTTTTAGCCGCACGTCCACTGAATCTATCGAAACAACAAAAAACACAGAAATACAAAAACCTTGCAAAAAATTGGAAAAAGCTTCCGATAAACACAATAAAGAAATTAAAACTATCTTTCCTAAAAGTTACCCTGATGAAGATACAACGTATAACCATCCTCTCGTAAACCTTTTAAAGAAGAAGCATAGTAATACTATTGAAAGCATGACTGCAGAGCAGTTTGAAAAAAAGGCTGGAGTACTAGAAAGTATCCTTGAGGATTTTGGAGTCAAAGGAGAAATTATTAATGTAAGTCCAGGTCCTGTTGTAACCCTGTATGAATTCGAACCTGCACCAGGTACAAAGTCATCACGAGTTATAGGATTAGCAGATGACATCGCACGTTCTATGTCATCCTTATCAGCTCGTGTTGCAGTAATACCAGGACGTAACGTTATTGGTATAGAGCTTCCTAACGATCTTCGTGAAACAGTTTATCTCCGTCAGATTATTGATACACAAGATTTTTCAAAATCTGAAGCCCATTTAGCCTTATGTCTAGGAAAAACAATCGGCGGAGAAGCCGTTATTGCAGATCTAGCAAAAATGCCACATCTGCTTGTAGCTGGAACTACTGGTTCTGGGAAGTCTGTTGCCATCAATACGATGATTTTATCTTTGCTCTATCGTCTTCAACCCAAGGAATGCCGTATGATTATGGTAGATCCCAAGATGTTAGAGCTTTCTATTTATGATGGGATTCCTCACCTATTGACGCCTGTTGTCACAGACCCCAAAAAAGCAATTATGGTTCTAAAATGGGCAGTACGCGAAATGGAAGAACGCTATCGTAAAATGTCACAATTTTCTGTCAGAAATATTCAGGGATACAATGAACGTATCCTCAAAATACAAAAAGAAGGTTCTACAAATGAAACACTTTCAGATCTAACAACTATGCCTTACATAGTTGTTATCGTTGATGAAATGGCCGATCTGATGATGGTGTCCGGAAAAGAAATTGAAGGAGCAATTCAACGATTAGCACAGATGGCGCGTGCAGCAGGAATTCATTTAATCATGGCCACTCAACGTCCTTCAGTAGATGTCATTACCGGAACAATAAAAGCGAATTTTCCCACGCGTATTTCTTTCCAGGTTACCTCAAAAATTGACAGTCGCACTATACTAGGTGAACACGGTGCTGAACAGCTTCTTGGCCAAGGAGATATGCTTTACATGTCTGGCGGAGGACGTATTCAACGAGTTCATGGCCCTTTCGTTTCAGATTCTGAAGTAGAAAAAGTGGTACAATATATTAAGTCACAAGGTAGTCCTGAGTATCTTGATAGCATTACGGAAGAAGAAGACGCTGAAAATATAATTACCAATGAAAAAACAGCTAATTCTTCAGAAGGAACAGATGAAAGTAATGAAGTCTATATAAAAGCTGTTAAATTAGTTATACAAGAAAAGAAATGCTCCACTTCTTACATTCAACGCCGCCTACAAATTGGATACAATCGAGCAGCACTTATTGTTGAGAAGATGGAAAAAGAAGGCTTAGTTGGCCCAGCAAATCATGTAGGTAAAAGAGAAATCCTTGCTATAAAATTCAAAGACTGTATTTAAATATTCTATCTAGAAATCCTTATTCAATTTATGTATGAAATGCTTCCAAAGAAGGCAGTATTTTATTATAATTTTCATAATTTATATTCTGAAACATGCAAGGCTATCAAATGTCACTACAATCATCTTCATCGTATTACATTTGACTGCTATTCCTTTGCTATATTTTTTTGGTTATTTTCACAACTGAAAGCACTGTAAATACTGCATTTATTTCTCTGAAATAAAATTCACGACGTTTTTGAGCTTCACTATCATATCCCCAATAATCATTCATCCAATCTTCTTCAAGATATGCTATCTCCCATGCCTCATTTATAGAAATAATATTTTCGGCTACAGCAAGAGAAACCAAAACTGAATTTGTGAAAGTTGCCATCATATGTAGACAAGAAAGCATTATTTGTGAATTATATTTCTGTAATGCACCAGAAAAAGCGTTAATAGCTTCAAGCGGCTGTTTCTTATAGGAAATACCTCTGGATAAAATAAAGTTTGCACCAAACACACGTGCCATCCAATCAATCAAGGGATCCCAACGCTGGGATTGTCTTTCTACAAGTTCTCGTGGACTGTCAACACGATAAAAAAGCATATCCGTTTCCAGTAAAGATAAGAGATCTTGAAATATTTCTTTTGAATTTTCCTCCGACTTATCCAGAAAACTATTAACTATTCTGGTTATGGGCATAGTAAATAGATCAATCTCATCTTTTTGAGATCGCCATTCATCCGCAATAAAGAAGGCTAAATCCTCAGAAAAAACGGCTAAATCTCTATTTAATGGAGTTTTCAAAATTTCATTATCTAACTCAATAAAAAATTTATCTTCTATTTTACGTATGGAAACATCTTTATAAAAGCGTTTTTTAAAATACTTAATTATAACCTTCTCTCCTAGAAACTTATCTTACATTGAAAACTTCTACACATTTTCGTGATAATCAAAGCCTAAAAGATTCCATGTTTGAACCATATGCGAAGGCAAAGGAGCTGTTACCTGCAACCTACCCCCACTTGGATGTGGAATATCAATATAACGAGCATGCAAATGTAATTGTTTTGGAATATTTTCAGGGAGATGCCAATTCGGATCATTAATAAAATACTTTGTATCACCAATAATTGGATGACCTATATGAAGAGCATGAACCCGCAATTGATGCGTACGCCCTGTATAAGGTTTCATTTCTAACCAACAGAATTTTTTTGCAACAGTTTGAATCACTTTGAAATAAGAAACTGCATGACCCGCTCCTTTTTCTCCATGCATAGCTACTTTTACATAATCACTGCCTATACCCTCTTTCTTTATTAACCAACTGGAGATACGACCTTCATACTTTTTAGGAACGCCTTTAACCAATAACCAATATGTTTTCTCTGTATTTCGATTACGAAAGGCCTCTGAAAAACTTTGAGCTGCATTTCTCGTACGGGCTACAACAAATATACCTGAAGTCTCTCGATCAAGACGATGCACAAGACGCGGCTTTTCTCCTTTAGCATTTCTCCATGCTTCTAATAAATAATCCATATGAAGAGAAATGCCTGAACCACCCTGAACAGCAAGACCTGCAAGCTTATTGAACACATAAACTTCTCTATCCTCATATAATAACATGCGGTTTAATAATTCATCCTTATCCGTAGACTCGCATAGCTTACTTAAACTCTGAGAGGTGTTCTTGTTGTTAGAAAGGAAATCAAGGGGAGGAATACGTATTACCTGATCAAGGTTGACACGATCTCCTGATTTGACACGCTTACCATCTAATCTTATCTGACCAGAACGTAATAATTTTTGTAGATCACCAAATGCAACATATGGATAATGTGCTTTGAACCAACGATCAAAGCGCATGCCGGATTCATCATGATCAACTTTTACATGCTTAATGCCGGCCATAAAATTTTTTCCAAACTCTCAATTGTAAATAGCTTTCTCTAATATCAGGAAGCTAGACTTTTAAGAACGCTGCGATCATCAAGCCTTATAACTACACCTAACTGTAGCTGAGTTTATCAGCAGCAGCATAAAATCTCAATATACAAAAGAGGCACCCTCACCTGATAAACAATACAGTTACTGAGTTCTTTTTAAGAAAGCACAATAAAGCTTCTACAGCTCATGAAAGGCATTATAATGCCTCCATATAGCACCTAGTTATCAAATAATTCTTTATTAATATTTTTACCATGACCTTTCATCAGAATTAAATTTATAGTAATTAAGTGTTTAAAGTATTTCCAATGTTCTTTCATTACACTTTATTATGTTTATACTTGCACATATCTCTGACATTCATCTTAACGTATCTCCTTCTCTATCCTTTTCTGAGCTCTCAGTAAAACGGATAACAGGATTATTAAATTTAAAGTTGAATAGAAAAAGATACCTTTCAAATAAATCTGTTGCGGCATTGCTTAATGACATCAAGTTAAAAGAAGCTCATCACCTTGCTATTACAGGGGATTTAGTGAATTTAACAAGTAAGAAAGAAATTATATATGCACAACATTGGCTAGAAAATATTGGATCTCCTCATAATATTTCAGTTGTACCTGGAAATCACGATATATACACAAGAAAAGCCTTTGCAAAAGCCATGAAAGCATGGAACCCTTATATTATTGGGGATATTTCTCAAAAAGAAGACCCTCTTTTCCCCTATTTACGTGTCCGAGGCAATATTGCCCTCATTGGATGTTCAACTGCAATAAAGACTCCACCATTTAGTGCCAATGGTTACTTCAGTCAAACCCAGACAAAAAAACAATTGAATTATTACGAGCAACACATGAAGCCGGCTTTTTTCGAATCATCATGATGCATCACCCACCTATTTTCAATGAAACACCTATACACAAGCGTATGTTTGGTATTCATCGTTTTGTAGATATCATCTTAAAAGAAGGCACTGAACTTATATTGCATGGGCATACCCATATTAACAGCATTAATTGGCTGCAAGGACCAAAAACACCTATACCAGTAGTTGGAATTGCATCAGCTTCTCAAAGAATAAAAAACAAAAAGCCTCAAGGGGGTTATAATCTTTTCTATATTGAGGGAAATCGTGGAAATTGGAAGATTAGAGGTGAAAGACACAGTCTTCAATCAGATGGGGTAAGTATTTACAAAGAATGTGCTGACATTTTCTTAAAAACATAATCTTTACATCTTTTAAAGATAAAATATTCTAATGTATATTTTAGTATGTTATACTGAGTAACAAAAAGAAACGCTTTTAAAATATAAAACATGCTACATTGATGTATTTATTGTAAAAAGAAAAAATTCATTGTAAAAGGCAAAGTGTAATTTTCTTAAAACTAATGTTGTTATCTAAGCCTTGAGAAAAAGAGCTTATGCAAATCAATTCAAAGAAATCTTCTATAAAGATATCATTAAAAGTTGATAACTTGGCTAAAGGAAGAATTGACCACTGGTTATCTGTTAATTTACGCGAACCATTTTCTCGTTCACGCATCAAAGCCATTATCAAGGAAAACGGTGTTTATGTAGACGGTATAGTAACATCCGATCCCAATTACAGGATTATTCCTGGACAAATCGTTGACATTACGGTACCGCAGTTAGAAGAAACAAATCTTTGTGGAGAAAATATCCCTCTTAATATCCTTTATGAAGATTCAGATATTATTGTTATCAATAAACAGCCAGGACTTGTAGTGCATCCTGCTACTGGAAATTGGACTGGAACACTCGTTAATGCTCTTATCTATCATTGTGGCAATAATCTCTCCAATTTTAATGGGGTACATCGTCCAGGAATTGTACATAGACTCGACAAAGATACAACGGGCGTGATGGTTGCTGCAAAAAATGACCTTGCTCATCAAAGACTTGCCAAACAATTTGCTGACCACGGTCTTACCATGGGACTAGAGCGCTCATATTATGCTATTGTTTGGGGTAACCTTTCTACAATATCTGGAAGTATTGACGCACCCTTAGGGCGTTGCAGGTCTAATCCGACACGCCGTACTATAAAACACAAGGATGACACAAAAGCAGATAAAGCTATTACACATTATCAAGTTATAAACCGTTATAACTATAAAAGACAATCAAATATTATAGCATCCTTAGTAAAATGTCGTCTAGAAACAGGAAGGACTCACCAAATACGTGTCCACATGGCCTATATCGGTCACCCTATTATTGGTGATTCTGTATATGGAAATGGTTTCAAAAGTAAAGTAAACTTACTCAATGTTGAAGAGCAAAAAATGATTTCTGAATTTCCACGACAAGCATTACATGCACACTTCCTGGCTTTTAATCACCCTTGCAATAATAAACGCATGAAATTTGAAGTACCTATCGAAAAAGACATGCTAAACATAATAGAAATGTTTTCTAAAAATTAAACCATCTTTTTGCTGTTATTCTCACGTAATCTAAATAGGACTGTTATAGTATCAATTGAATAGCAGTATAAAATATGATAATTAATACTTTAAAATACCAAAAGCTAACCAATAAAAACAAGAGAACTCCATGACCCGCAAAAACATGCCAATTATAGTAGCTGGTGAGAGTGGCCTTAATCATTACGTTGATGAGATTAGGAAATTTCCAGTTTTAGAAAAACAAGAAGAATATATGCTGGCTAGAAGATATCATCAACATAATGACTTAAACGCAGCTCACAAGCTTGTAACAAGTCATTTGCGTTTAGTCGCAAAAATTGCTATGGGATACCGTGGTTATGGGTTGCCAATTGGAGAAGTCATTTCTGAAGGAAATGTAGGCTTAATGCAAGCTGTCAAAAAATTTGACCCTGAACGAGGATTTAGGCTTGCTACTTATGCTATATGGTGGATAAAAGCAGCAATACAAGAATATATCTTACGCTCATGGTCATTAGTTAAAATAGGGACAACAGCAAACCAAAAACGTCTTTTTTTCAATCTACGTCGTCTAAAAGGACGCATTCAAGCTATCAATGATGGCGATCTAAAACCAGAACAAATCGTTGAGCTTGCCAATAAACTCAACGTATCAGAATCAGAAATAGTCTCTATGAACTCACGGCTATCTGGAGATACATCCCTTAATAGCTTGATAAAAAGCTCAGAAACTGATTCTGGTCAATGGCAGGATTGGCTGATAGATGAGCATGACAGCCAGGAACAAGTTCTTATTGAACAAGAAGAACTTCAAAATCGTCGTATTATGTTAGAAAGGTCTATGTCTGTACTCAACGATCGTGAACGACGTATTTTTGAAGCCCGGCGTTTACGTGATCACCCAATAACATTAGAGGATTTATCTTCCGAATTTGAAGTAAGTCGTGAACGGGTACGACAAATAGAAGTGCGCGCTTTTGAAAAAGTGCAAGAAGCAATGCATAAACAAACAAAAGGGCTGCTAAACAAACCTGAACCTACAAAAAAGCTTCAATAATATTAAACTGACAAAACAACCTTTATAGAAAAAGATATTATTACTGCTATTTATCAAATTCTTTCCATTCCTTAATAGCAGTTTTAAAGGCTTCTGTTCCATCTTTATTCTTATCAATCACTAATGTAATCTTTTTTCCATTGCGGTAAGTAATTTTTATTTCAATCCACTGGAAGTTCTCAAGAAAATTTAAGTTAGCTTTCTGAGCCTCAGAAGAATTATTGAGAGCAATCATATGAAAATCATTTGTAATTTTGGCAGCTACTGCCATGAGATGATTAGAAACACCGTGTTCATTGTTTTTCATAGAAACTTCCTGAATGGATTCAATCCCACCACCCTGAAAGCTTTTAGGAAGAGAAAAAACTATTTCTATTAAATGGCTAGCAGGTAAAGATGTATCGGTATTTCTCTTGAAAGTAAGCATTGCAAAAAGCCCACGTTCCGGAACAGAAATATTACCCCTTACCACAGGATCTGAATACCCTTTTTCATCTTTTTTTTTCTGTATGGACCACACTACATTCCCTGGAACAACAACCTGTTGACCTCCATCATTCACTCCTTCTTCATAGAGAAAAATTTTATCACCTGTTTTATTAGCATTATTTCCTGAAAGGGATTTATCCTCTAATCGAGAATGTACAGGGTTTCCATGGCTTTCATCAGCCTTTTCAGATATTCCTGTAGAAACAGTACCTTCAGATGATAACGCTTGATCTAAAATAATTGCCTCTCCTGCATCAATTTCAGAACCATCTGGCAATAATCGTTTTGTAATTTTAGTTTTAGAAACACCTCCTGAACTCTCTGAAGAAGAAATCTTTTTATCATCAATATTTCTATCTTTTATCACCCATACAATGATTTCTCTAATACTATTACGACTCATCCATAGTAAGTAACCTATCCCACAAAAACACAAAATTGAAAAACATATTATAATGTATCTTAAAATACGCGAACCAAGCGATAAAAAGAAACCTGATGTAGAACGTGAAATAGCCTTTGTACTTTCTAAAAATCCTCCTTTTGGAAAATCAGTCCGTGTATCCGCAAAATGTATAGCTGTATTAACTTTTGATCTTTTTAATTTATCCCAAGTATTCCTAATCCGAGGAGCAGAGTTTCGATAGAAAATACGATTTGTTGTATTTTCAGGAACTAAGTTATTAGTCTCAAACTGCTGAGTTAGCGGCTGCGAATTCACAATAGAATTTGATTCATTTAATCGGAAAGGAGCTGCTAATCCACTTACGTCAATACTACTCTTACCTACACCACGATTGACTGACAAATTTTCTAAAGGTCTTCTACGTGGCATAGTCCCAGGGATTACTGGAATTTTTTCCCATGTAGATTGCTGCTGCTGTGGTGGATATTGCTGCTGCTGTGGTGGATATTGCTGCTGCTGTGGTGGATATTGCTGCTGCAAATACTGTTGCTGCAAATATTGCTGCTGCAAATACTGTTGCTGCAAATACTGCTGCTGCTGTTCAACTTGAAAGATTGCTTTTTCTAGTTTATCAAATTGACGGCTTAGAATATCTTCCGAAGGACGTGGCTTCATAGCCTCCAACTGCCGAACAACAGCACCACGTGCTCTCTCGTAGAGGCGAGCACGCATCTCTGGAGTATTTTCTGGTAAACTATCTACAGCCCTTCGAATTACTGCTACAAAATCCGCCATTCAATGCATTTCCATTATCCCCTCTTGTCTAGTAGAGGTAATTTTACATGGGATTATTCATCCTAATTTCTAAATGGATCAGCTAAAAGTATGGTATCACTTCTTTCTGGACCAGTAGACAACAAAACTATTGGCACACCTATTATTTTTTCTACTTGTCTTACATACTCAATCGCTTGATCAGGAAGATCATTCCATTCACGAACTCCAACAATAGAACTCTTCCAACCATCTAATATTATATAAATTGGTTCAATATGAGCATGATTCATGTGAGATACAGTTAAATATTCAACCTCATGACCATCAACACGATACCCTACACAAATTTTTAATTTATCAAGCCCATCAAAAACATCAAGCTTAGTAAGGGCAATACCCTTGATACCATTAACAGCAATAGCCTGACGAACCAATGTAGCATCCAACCAACCGCATCGACGTTGACGGCCAGTAACAGTACCAACTTCTTGTCCACGCTCTCTTAAGAAATGACCGTCTTGATCTTTCAATTCAGTAGGGAAAGGCCCTTCACCAACACGCGTCATATAAACTTTGAGCACCCCAAGAACATAACCCAGAACATTTGGTCCAACACCAGAACCAATAGATGCCTGTCCAGATAATGTATTAGAAGAAGTAACAAAAGGATAGGTACCGTGATCATTATCAAGTAAAGTTCCTTGAGCTCCTTCAAATAAAATACGTGCACCTTTCCGATATTGACCATCAAGGAATAACCACACCTTCTCTATAAAAGGAAGTACCTGCGCAGATACTGAAGTCAATTCCTGCATTATCTCTTCACAACTGACCTCTTTTTTACCAAAAGCACATCGCAAAGCATTATGGTGTACAAGCAATTGCTGCACTTTATTTAACAAGACTTTATGATCCATAAGATCTATCATATGTATAGCACGCCGACCAACTTTATCTTCGTAAGCTGCTCCAATACCACGCCGTGTTGTCCCAATTTGGATTCCTGAACATGAAGAGGAATCCTCTCGTAATTCATCCAGTTCACGATGAACAGAAAGAATCAATGTAGCGTTATCCGCAATACGCAGATTTTTGGGAGTGACAGATACACCCTGACTTTTGAGTTTATCGATCTCTGCGACTAAAGCATATGGATCTACTACGACTCCATTTCCTATCACAGAAATTTTTTCAGGACGTACTACACCAGACGGAAGAAGGGATAGTTTATATTTAACATTGTTAACCACCAAAGTATGTCCAGCATTATGACCACCTTGAAATCGTACAACAATATCAGCACGCTCTGAAAGCCAGTCAACTACCTTTCCTTTACCTTCATCACCCCACTGTAAACCTACTACGACAACATTTGTCATTAAGACTTTCCTGCTCTTAAATACATTATTAAATAGCGAACACTCACAAAGAAAAACACCAACTCTATTCTACCGAAAGCATCCTAATACAAAAACGTCCAGTTTATATAAGAAAATTAGCATCTAATATACTAAATTGCTTACATTACAACTAATCTCTGTAAATCAAACCATAAAATTAATTTCTGTTATTGAAAATATAAACTCTCATAGAAGTAAATAGTCATCAAACTGGTACTTATTTATACAGATTCATAAAGAGTTCAAATATAATTAAATTATTGTTAAAAATCATATAGATTAATTGTTAATTTAACAAGAATTATTAAATTAATATCTAGACATAAAGAATAACATCTGGCAAAGACAGATATTAGGTTTTAAATTAATTTTCTTTAACCCTATCATTCATCTTTAGTCTAATAAAATAAGCGGGTGTGGTGGAATTGGTAGACGCGACGGACTCAAAATCCGTTTCTGGTAACAGAGTGTCGGTTCGACTCCGACCACCCGCACCAGTAGAGTAGCTGTTTTTTATAAAGAAAAGCTCTTTACTCATAATGATCGTATAAATATACCGTTCCTTAAAAAATGAAAAAGTAGCTTGACCTATTTTGACAGTTTTTAGCTTGCAACTATCTTCGCGTTAAGAGATTACTGTTCCCTTAAAAACCAAAATCACCATAAGTAAGATCTAAATATAGAGCTCTCATGAATCTTAATTGGTAATAAAATTGACGTTTACAAAATAGTTCTTCAAAAAAGATTAAATCTTTTTATTATTCCTTAACCTGACAAAATCGTGTTTCTTAAATGAATAAGATCCATAAGAAATTGTTCAATTTGCAACCTATGTTGATTGTGATCAGCGTCATCTAGCTCACGTTGAGCTAATTCAATACGCTGATCTAAAGTAGATACTGCAACATCTTCGAATAAAACAGGGGATTCTGTTAATACCGTACAACGATTTTCTATAACATTAGCAAAACCTTTAAATACCATATAACGAACTGATTTCCCTGATGAAAACTCTATATTGAGAAGCCCTGGCTTTATAACTAGCAAAACAGGAGCATGATTTGCCATAACTGTCATCTTTCCACATGCAGAAGGCAAAATAATAGCTTTTACCCTATCAGAAATTAATAGACATTCTGGAGAAACGAGTTCGAAATGAAAGTCATTAGTCATAGAATTCTATCTCAGGATAATAAAAAATAAATATTGCATCTTGTATAAAGTATTCAAACTGAATCATCTGCCAATTTTTCAGCTTTTACTATTGCTTCTTCTATTGAGCCAACCATGTAAAAGGCAGGCTCAGGAAGATGATCATAATCACCATTAACTAATCCTTTAAACCCTTTAATAGTATCTTCTAAAGAAACAAATTTACCTGGAGACCCAGTAAAAACTTCTGCTACATGAAATGGCTGCGACATAAATCTTTCTATTTTTCGTGCGCGAATAACAACCATTTTATCTTCTTCTGATAACTCATCCATTCCAAGAATAGCAATAATATCCTGAAGAGACTTGTAGCGTTGCAATACAGCTTGTACCTTACGAGCTACTTCATAATGCTCTTCACCAACTACTGCTGGATCTAGCATTCTAGAAGTTGAATCCAAGGGGTCAACAGCTGGATAAATACCTTTTTCTGCAATTGAACGCGATAAAACAGTAACTGCATCAAGATGGGCAAAAGAGGTAGCAGGAGCAGGATCTGTTAAATCATCAGCAGGAACATAAATGGCTTGTACAGAAGTAATCGATCCCGTTAAAGTTGTTGTGATCCTTTCTTGCAAAGCCCCCATTTCTGTAGCAAGAGTTGATTGATATCCCACCGCTGATGGTATCCTTCCAAGAAGTGCTGACACTTCTGCACCAGCCTGTGTAACCCGGAAAATATTATCAATAAAAAAAGAACATCTTGACCCTGATCACGAAAATATTCAGCAAGAGTTAAGCCTGTTAAGGCGACGCGAGCACGCGCACCTGGAGGCTCATTCATTTGACCATAGACCAAAGCACATTTTGAACCATCGGTTGAACCATTGTTTTTGACTGGATCAATATTAACTTTCGACTCAATCATTTCATGATACAAATCATTTCCTTCTCGAGTACGCTCACCTACACCAGAAAATACTGAATATCCTCCATGAGCCTTCGCAACATTATTAATTAATTCCATGATTAAAACAGTCTTTCCGACGCCTGCACCACCAAAAAGACCAATTTTACCTCCCCTAGGATACGGCGAGAGCAAATCAACAACTTTAATACCTGTAGCAAGAATACTAGACTCAATGGATTGATCAACATATGCTGGAGCAGGTTGATGAATCGAACGTCTAACAGAACTATTAATAGCACCTTGTTCATCAACTGGTTCGCCGATAACATTCATAATACGCCCTAATGTCTCCTTACCTACAGGAACAGAGATTTGCATACCACTATCAAACACAGAGTTTCCACGAACCAACCCATCTGTTGTATCCATTGCAATACAACGAACGACCTTTTCACCTACATGCTGAATTACTTCAAGTACAAGTCTAGAACCCTTGTTATCAGTTTCAAGAGCATTAAGAATGGCTGGTAAAGAATTTTCAAATACAACATCTACAACAGCACCAAGAACCTGCTGTATTTTACCAACATTACGCACAGCTGTTTCAGCCATTATTCATACCCTCTTTCACTCAATTTATTATACTGCTTCGGCACCAGAAATTATCTCGATCAGTTCAGTAGTAATACGTACCTGACGTTGATAATTATATGATAAAGTTAAATCATCTATCATACGACTTGCATTACGTGTTGCATTATCCATAGAAGCTACCTTTGCAGCCATTTCACCTTTTAAATTTTCCAAAAGAGCTTTAAATATCTCAACAGAAATATAATGAGGTAAAATACTGCGAAGTATGGAATATAATGTTGGCTCATACTCGTATAAAGATATTTGCCTATCTTTCTGATTTTCCATGATGAAAGATGGAGCCAAAGGAATTAAATCTTTAATTGCAGGAACTTGTTGTATAATTGATTTAAAGTGTGAATAGATAATAGAGCATCTATCAAACTCACCGTTCTCAAAAAGAGATAATACCTTTTTGCCGATATTATTAGCTTGAGAAAACTCAATCGTTTTTTTACCAGATAATTCCACGCAATCAATAATTAATGAAGAAAACTTATGACGGCTCAATACCTCATATCCTTTTCTTCCTATAACTAAAATCTTAACTTCTTTTCCTTCTTTCAGAAATTGCTCTATATGATATTGACTAAATCGCAAAATTTGTGAATTAAATCCTCCACATAATCCTCGTTCTGTTGTGCAAATAATAAGCAAATGAACCTTATCTTGTTTAGATCCTTGAAGTAACAGACGCACGTCATCATTAACATCTTCGCCATCAATAACTTGTGCAACCATATTATTTATATGATTATAATAAATAGACGCTATATTATAAGCTTCTTGAGCACGCCGCAATTCAGAAACAGCAACCATTTGCATAGCTTTTGTAATCTTCTTTGTCGCTTTTACAGAATTTATTCGATTTTTTAGCTCTTTCATAGAAGCCATTTCTAAGCTCCGTTCCTTTTACTATCCTTCAGCCAAAAATTTTTAAAAATTCATCAATAATAGTTTTTAGCTTAGTGTCCAAATCTTTAGAAATCACTTTATCATCAGCTATACTTTTTAGAACATCCCCATACGTAATCTTCAAATAAGATAAAAGCTCCGTTTCAAATCTACCAATCTGCGACAAATCTATCTTATCAAGATACCCATTAATCCCAGCAAACATAACAACCACTTGCTCTTCAATCTTAAACGGAGAAAATTGCGGTTGCTTTAAAAGCTCAGTTAAACGCTGCCCACGGCTGAGAAGTCTCTGAGTGGCAACATCAAGATTGGAACCAAACTGAGAAAAAGACGCTATTTCACGGTACTGAGCTAACTCACCTTTAATAGAACCAGCCACTTGCTTCATAGCTTTGACTTGAGCAGCAGACCCAACACGCGAAACAGACAAACCAACATTAATAGCAGGACGAATCCCTTGATAGAACAAATCTGTTTCAAGGAAAATTTGTCCATCTGTTATAGATATTACGTTAGTTGGAATATATGCAGAAACATCATTAGCTTGCGTTTCAATAACAGGCAAGGCTGTTAAAGAACCAGCGCCAGATGCATCCGACATTTTTGCAGCTCTCTCCAATAAACGAGAATGCAAATAAAAGACATCTCCTGGATAGGCTTCTCGACCAGGTGGCCGCCGTAAAAGAAGAGACATCTGACGATATGCAACAGCTTGCTTATATAAATCGTCATACGCAATTAAAGCATGTTGCCCTCTATCCCGAAAATATTCTCCCATTGAACAAGCAGAAAAGGGTGCCAAAAATTGCATTGGAGCAGGATCAGAAGCAGAAGCAACAACAATTATAGAATAATGCAATGCACCATAGTCTTCTAAAACTTTTACAAATCGAGCAACAGTAGAAAGTTTTTGACCAATAGCAACATAAATACAGTATATTTTGTCTTTTTCTTCGCCGTGATCATGAATGGATTTTTGATTCAAAAACGAATCCAAAATAATTGCAGTCTTTCCTGTTTGTCTATCTCCTATTATCAACTCGCGCTGCCCACGACCTATAGGAATAATAGCATCTATAGCCTTAATACCAGTAAGCATCGGCTCATGAACAGATTTACGCTGCACAATACCCGGAGCCTTGACATCAACATATGCCCGATCACTACATTTTATAAGACCCTTGCCATCAATTGGATTTCCCAGCGCATCAACAACACGGCCCAATAACTCTGGACCAACAGGAACTTGCATAATTTGACCAGTACGCTTTACAACATCTCCTTCAGAGATGTTTCTATCAGAGCCAAAGATAACAACTCCAACGTTATCAGCTTCCAAACTAAGAGCCATACCGTACACACCGTTCGGAAATGAAACCATCTCACCGGCTTGGATCTCATCAAGACCATAAACACGCGCGATACCATCACCAACAGAAAGAACTTGACCTACTTCAGAAACTTCTGCATTTTTGCTAAAATTTCTTATTCTCTCTTTAAGAATCTCAGAAACCTCTGCAGCACGTATATCCATCAACCAACCTCTTTCAATATAAGCCCAATATTAGAAAATTTTGCACGAAGAGATACATCAATCTGCCTTGATCTGACTTTTACAATAAACCCAGCGATAAGCGAAGGGTCTACAATAATATTCAACAGCACTTCTTGACCAAAGATTTCTCTAAGACAAACCCTAAATTCATTTTTTTCTTCTATAGAAAGAACATCAGCAACTTTAACATCAGCTATAATCTCACCACGATAATAAGAACAAATCATATTAAATGCTTCTATAACCTGTTTGACACAAAGCAAACGATTGTTCTTAATTAATAACTTAAAAAAATTAATCGAAATCTCACAAAAACCAGCTTTTTTTACAAAAGCATCAACAATGTCAATCTTCTCTTTAACAGAGAAAACAGGACTTTCTAGAAACATCTTAAAATCAGCATTTTCAGAAAAAATTTGCGCAAAATACAATACATCATTTGATACAGAATCAATCAGACCCTCTTCACTGGCAACACTAAAAAGTGAATGAGCATATCGTCCAATCAACCCAGGGAAAAGCCTATATAAATCTATCACAAAAACCCACTTCCTGATTAAAAATAAAAAACCAAGAAAAAATTCAAACCTAAAAAGACAAAAAATATTTTAAAACATTAAAACCTAAAACAATCAAGGAGAGTTTATATCAAAACAGCCATTAGCATAGGACTAAAAAATTAGCAACAACCTGACTTCATAACACCAAATAACCTAAATTTTTAGTTTTACTGTTTTAAGAAAAAAATACAATACACACCATTATTTATATTTAAAATTTAATCAATAATCTATAATGAACAAAAATCAATTAACATACTGAATAAATTTTAAAATGCGATTTAATAACTAATGTTCTAATTATAGATATTTTTCCTTAAAATAATCATAATACGTCGATGATCAACCTGATCACAACTTTTTAACATGCTTATTGTGCATACATCACATCATAAACCAATAGATTTATATCTGAGTTACAAAAGATAAATAACCCTTTTTTATACAATACTCCTTTTATTCACAAGTCTTATCCAGCATAACGGCTCATCCATACGCCAAACACAAGAAGAACAGAATTAACTTTCTTTCATTGTTTATCTATCATTGAGCAACAACATTAAATAAATATTCATTTATAAAAACTTAAAACAAATCAAATAATCTGGTGGTCACAGAAAGGATCATGATCCTTATACCAGGAAGTGATACTGTCAACCATAGACAAACCAGGAATTATTAACTTCACAAAGTTGTTGTATATTCACTTTTAAGCAAAGGTTTTGGAAAAGTATTTCTTGACTCAGGAGTCATTAATAAACTTTTTTGATCATCAACAACTTCATATTCCATGTTTAAATCATTTTTTTTAAAGAAAACTTTGCGGATCTATATCAAACTGAACATTTACTGATTTGGGTTTTTTTGGTGAATGTAAAAGCATAGCTTTAATAAAAGCCTGCAAGGATGCTTGACGTGTTCCATGAATCAAAAGTCGAAATCGGTATAATCCTCGTAACAAAGCCAATGGAGCTTCTGCTGGACCGAACACAAGGATTCCTGATGCTTTAGGAGAATTCTTACGCAATTCTTGCGCATATATTTCAGCTTCCTGACGGTCTCTAGAAGAAACAATTACAGCAGCGAGACGGGTAAAAGGAGGGAGAAGAGCTTTTTTTCTTTCATAAATTTCACACTCATAAAAAGCCTTCGAATCTCCTGAAACAAGAGCCTGCATCACTGGATGCTCTGGATCATAAACTTGAATGAGGCCAAGACTTGTAAGACCAAAACGTCCAGCACGGCCAACAACTTGCGATAATAACTGAAAAGTACGTTCAGCAGCACGCAAATCAACATTAGAAAGACTAAGATCGCCATCAACAACCCCTACCAAAGACATACGTGGGAAATTATGTCCTTTTGCAATCAGCTGAGTACCAATAACTATATCAACATTTCCCTTAGCAATCGCTTTTAATTGTGAACGAAACCTCTTCGCCCCCCCCTCCATATCGGAAGACAGTATAACAATATGTGCTTGAGGAAAATAGCTCTCAACTTCCTCAGAAATCCTCTCAACTCCAGGCCCACAAGCAATCATACAATTGCACGATTCACATTCAGGACAGGTTTCTCTCTTGGGCTCAACATACCCACACTGATGACAGCGCAAGTCATTCGAAGAACGATGTTCTACAAGCCAAGAGGAACAATCAGGACATTGGAATCGATAACCACATACCCGGCATAAAGTTAAAGGAGCATAACCACGCCGATTTAGAAAAAGAAGGGTTTGCTCTCCTTTCTTCAAGGTATTTTCTATATTAGCTAATAATTTAGAAGAAAGGAATTTCCCATGCTTTAATGACTCGTATCGCATATCAACAAGCTGTACATCAGGTAAAACAGAGCCCTTATAGCGTTGAGCCAAATAAACCGCATGATATCTGCCAAAGGATCGATTGATCTGACTTTCTATAGAAGGCGTTGCTGAAACGAGTATAACAGGGAAACCTTCAAGTCGTCCGCGCACAACAGACATGTCACGGGCATTATAAAAAATTCTATCTTCTTGCTTATAAGCAGGATCATGTTCTTCATCAACAATAATAAGGCCTAACTCTTTAAAAGGCAAAAATAATGCAGAACGAGCGCCAATAACTACCCGTATCTGACCACACATCGTCTGTCTCCAAACATCCTCACGCACACGCGATGAAAGACCAGAGTGCCATTCAGCAGCTTTTGCTCCAAAACGACTCTGGAAGCGCTCTAAACAAGATTCTGTCAAGGTAATTTCAGGCAAAAGAATCAGCACCTGCTTACCCAAACTCAAAATCTTCGCAACAGCTTCCAAATAAACTTCAGTCTTTCCAGATCCTGTAACTCCCTCGACCAATGATACAGAAAAGCCTCCTTCACACAAAGCAACAAGATTTCTTACAGCCTCATATTGATGATCTTCTAATTTGGGTCTACAAAAATTGGGATCTGGTGGCATAACCATAGGGGAAACAGGAATATTGACCTGTTCAATAATTCCCTGAACCTGTAAACCATCAATAACACTCGGTGAAACTCCAGCAGTCTTTATTAATTCATTTTTTAACCAAATATCTTTTTCTTTAATTTTTTCTATAACACGAGAGCGAGCTGCAGTGAGAATCTGTGGCTGACCTCCAATATAGCGCAATCCTTTTTCTTTTATTTGTTTTTTAAGTATCGCAGGAGTATATAGTACCATACGTGCTATTAGACCAGGCATTGATAATGTATAATCAGAGACCCAATTGATAAACTCACACATCTTACGCGAAATAGGCAAACAATCAAAAACATGCTCAATAGAACGCATTTTTTCTGAAGAAATATGAGAATACACGTTACCCAACCAAACTATGCCAATAACACTTCTTGATTGTAGAGGAACCCGTACAATAGAACCAACCTGCACGTGAACTTCAGGAGGAACAGAATAAACATACAAATCAGGAATAGGTAAAAGAAGCAAAACAAGAACTTTATAAGAAGTTTTTTTTTCTATATGAAATTCAGAAGAATCCATGGAATTATCTTTCATTCATCAAAATATTACTTTTGTAAGAAAATAAATAATATTATTATTTAAACGAATGTTAATACATTAATGACTAATGGGTTCTTCTTTTGTAAAAATTTTTAACATATAACGCTGTTATAAACCTAAAAAATTAGGTGGATACAGATACGATACAGTGTCATTCAGAAAAATCATACCACAATCCAATTTTTGAAATTCTTATAATTAATAACTTAATATTTACTTTTGACTTTTAAGTTAGGGACTACTTTGAAAAGTTTTTAATAAAGTTTATATTATTTTGTAAGCAGGATGCTCATTAAATGAACCGAAGTCTATATCTTATGTTCATTTCTTTCATGGTAGGTGGATGTGTTCCATTAAATTATGACCATGTAACAACGTCCTCTATACCATCACGGTTTTATGACTCTAAACCACAATATTTTGGCAAAAAAAATCCTGACTTAAATCCTATTCATGGCATTGATGTTTCAAAATGGGACGGGAACATCAAATGGGAAAAGACTAAAAAGTCTGGAGTTTCCTTCGTTTTTATAAAAGCAACCGAAGGTAAAGACTTTTTAGATAACTCTTTTAGCAAAAACTGGCAAAATGCTCATATTTCTGGTATACCCCACGCACCATATCATTTCTATCATTTTTGTTCCAGTGCTGATGAACAAGCCGATTGGTTTATAAGGAATGTTCCTAGAGAATCAGTATATCTCCCTCCTGTAATTGATGTAGAGTGGAATCCTATGTCTAAGACGTGTCCCTATCGCCCTGATCCTCAAATAATACGACAAGAGATGAAAAGATTCATGAATAGGATACAGGGATATTACAAAAAACGTCCAATCATTTATACCTCAGTAGATTTCTACCGAGAAGTTTTATCTAACCACTTCCATGATTATCCTTTTTGGGTGAGATCAGTAGCAGCACACCCTGATATTACATATTCAAATCGCAAATGGCTTTTTTGGCAATATACTAGCACTGGGGTTGTACCTGGCATAGATACTAAAAAAACTGATATAAATGTTTTTTCAGGTTCTTTAAATAAGTGGTATGACTGGTTATCAGAAATGAATATAAATTACTATTCATAAAATTATTTCAATTATTATACTATGATAATAACTTACTTATACTAAACTTTAATTATAAAAGTGATGCTATAAATTTCATGCTAGTATCAAATGCAAATTTGAAATTGATATCCATCTCTATAAGGATAGAAACTAAATATCCTCTATAAAAACTAAAAACCTTAAAAAATTTCAAATTAAAAATAAATACACTTTTAATTTTAAAAAAATATAATACACTATTAAATTACCAAAGTGATTATAATCCACCATTTGACTATATACTAAAAAATCTTATTACTAAAAAATCTTAAAGATTATATCTTTTTTGTAATATATATAGGGATCGTAAATGAAAACGGACAGAGTGTCTTTTTTATCCTTATTCATTATTTTTATTATAATAATAATTCAATTTCCTATCGCTTTAGCTCAAAGTACGAAGACCAAAACTCCATCTTATAGTTCTGTGAATATTCAAGACCAAGAACTTCAAGAAATAAAAACCCAAGTAAAAGAGCTTACTAAAGCCACAAAAACAAACAAATCAGATGATAATGATTTAACAAAAATAAAACTACAAGCGGATGACTTAAGCCGCAAAATCTCTAATATTATTTCTGAATATCATACAAGGCTTGATGAAATTCGTAACCGTCTTGTAGAACTTGGAAATCCTACTGAAAATCCTCAACAACCGGAACCTTCAATTGTTGTAGCTGAACGAAGTAATTTAATATCACAACGAGCTCAAAAAACTGCCTTCTTAAGTGAAGCAGATGCATTATACAATACTGTCGACCAAATTTCTAAAGACATAACTGAACAAAGAAACCAACTTTTCAAAGAAACACTTTTTAGTCGCAATAATGTTAGTTTCAGTCTTATCGAAGAAAGCGTTTCTTCTCTTTGGGAAGAAATTTCTTCTTCTTTTATGACATTCATAACTTGGGCCCTATTTGTTTGGAAAGAAAAATAAAATATTTTATGATTGTTTTTGGAAGCTCTTTAGCAGCAGCCTTTCTTTTTCTTTTAGGAATTTCTAAACTATTTGGTATCCATACCAAACAAAAGAAAATGATTAACGATCCATCATATATTGATCGCTTAATATTTGCGTTACATTCAACAATTATCTCTAGTGCTTCGTTCTCAATATTTCTAGTATCTTTTTTATTATTCATTCAAGAATTAGATATAATAACAGGTGATCTCATTCCAATTACAAGTATTACCTTTAGTTTAATAGGATTCATCTATTTTTGCTGGAAACTAATTATTTCTATTCTCTCACCGTCATTACCGCAATGGAGGCTAGTACCTATCTCTAATAAAGGATCAGATTGGCTATTAATATATGCACTAATCCTTGTTATTGTGAGCAGCTTTGATTACTACTTTGAGATGATTAGTACAAAATCTAATTCAATTATTGCGCTTAATAGTTTCTCTGCATTGATTACAGGGCTAACATTAATTGCCATATCATTTTTAAAGCCCATTTCGGATAGAAAAGATGCCCCAGAGACTCCTGGAAAGGCATGGCCTTATATTATAATAATTGCAATACGATCTGTTAGTATTTTCTTAATCATAGCTACTCTTTCAGGATACATAGGTCTAGCACATTTTGTATCAAAACAAATTGTTATCACCAGCTCAGTCTTAATAATAATGTATATTGGTGTTCTTGCAGGAAAATCTATATCAAAAGAAGGGAATTTCGCTGAAACCCGTATAGGACGTAGTCTTATAAACAATTTTCATCTCGGACAAGTTAGTATAGATCAAATTGGGCTTGCAGCAGGTTTAGGTATAGACGTATTAGCAATAATAATTAGTATACCTTTAATTTTGCTATCATTAGGATTTAGCCCAGATGATTTGCAAAATTGGATTTATCATTTATTTACTGAAATTCGGATTGGAAACATACGAATATCGCTTTTGGGTATTCTAGCAGGAATAGCTATTTTTTGCTTCGGATTGTTAATTACTCGATGGGCTCAACGCTGGTTAGATAAAAATATCATGGCACGTAGCCAAACTGATATTGGAGTACGCAATTCAGTAGAAATGGGTGTCGGCTATCTTGGCTATGCCATAGCAGCGATTATAGGGATTTCAGCTGCAGGAATAAACCTCTCTAGCTTGGCTTTAGTTGCCTCAGCATTATCCCTTGGTATTGGTTTCGGTCTTCAAACCATAGTTTCTAACTTTGTCTCTGGACTGATTCTTCTTATAGAAAGACCTTTTAAAGTTGGAGACTGGATTGTCTCAGGTACAACAGAAGGAATTGTACGCCGCATCTCTGTACGCGCTACAGAAATAGAAACATTTCAACACCAATCTATTATTGTACCAAATTCACAGTTCATTAATATTTCCGTTGGAAACTGGACACATCGCAATACATTAGGGAGAATTGACATATCATTATCTACGCCAATTACACCAACAGACCCCGATAAAGTGATGAAAATCATGCAAGAAGTCGCCGTAAACAACCCTTTAGTGCTACGTAATCCACCTCCAATTATTATTTTTTCAGATATTCAACAAAATAGCTTTTTATTCGAATTACGTGTTAATGTAGCCAACATACTTTCTGGAACAAAAGTGCGAAATGAACTTCGGGTATCTCTTGTAGAAAATTTACGTAAGGGAAAAATCGTACCATTTGTCATAGCACCAGATGACGAATTAACAAAACTTCGCAAACAAGCGTATGCCTCTTTTCCTGAAGTTATGCAAAACGGAACAAGCAATTTAATATTTACTGATACAGAACAACAATAATTATTTATCAAATAAAAAATTATTGTTCACTACTATATATCATTTAAAGCTTTTTTTTAAAAAAGATACAACACTTACAATTATTTTTATACTACAATAAACGTTAACACTTAATAATATAGAATTTTATTTTATACGGAAATAGTTTCCTTTATTATAAAAAATACCCGTCTTTTTATATACTGAATAGATTGCTGATTTGAATCATTCAATTCCATTATCGCATAATACAATACAAAGTCTAAATCTTAATTTTAGATGCAATAGAATCAAAATCCTCAAGATCAAGTAACGATCTAATTTGTGGTTGTGTTTTAACAAGATATTCTATAGAATATTTCATTAAAACATCGAAAAACGCATTTAATGCCATCTGTAAAACAGAACTCAAACTACAATTACCAGTAAGCGGACAATCTTTGACTCCTTCTTCAAAACATGATGCCATATAAAACGATTCTTCAGTGACTTTAACAACATCTAAAACTGTAATCTTACTAGCTGGACAACGAAGGCGAATACCTCCATGACGTCCTCGAACAGTTTCAATGATTCCAGCTTTTGTAAGCGGCTGTAAAACCTTAAAAAGAAAAAGTTCTGATACTCCATAAACTTTAGCAATTTGTGCAATACGACTCAGACGCCCTTCATTAACAGCACAATACATTAAAATACGTAGCCCATAATTAGTTTGCTTGGTTAAACGCATATCATTTCCCCTCTTTCCTTATCTTATCTTGTTAAGTTATTAAGAATTTTATTCATAATAAATCATTATTTCAGTCTAATACCTTTATACCCTCTCTTTCTTAATACATAAAGATGACTAATAATAATCATTGTTATTATACTAATAATATGGTTACAAAAATAAATAACATACTGACTATTCTTATAAGCTTTGCTTAGAAGAACTTTAATCTATGCATGAAATAAAAAAGGTGGTGAAAACTATTATTGATTTTCTAAAAGCATTAAAACTAATATCAAACAATAGCATAAATATGGATATATTTTAGAAAATCTTTATAAAGATGATTAAATCAAAGAAAAATAATTAAGAGGACTAACATTATAGCTAGCCCTCCCATATTAGCTCATACAGAAATCATGCAGCAGAAACCTGTCGAGTTTCAATTGTTTTTAATTTTTCAGAAGGTTGTGAAATTTTAATATTGCGAGGCTTCATCCTTTCAGGAATATTACGCAAAAGCTCTATATGTAACAAACCATTTTCAATAGTTGCAGTCTTTACTTCAACAAAATCAGCAAGTTGAAAATGACGCTCAAAAGAACGCTTTGCTATACCACGATGAAGATATTCAGTTGTTTTTTCTTTTTCTTCTTCTGCCTTTTCTCCCCTGATAGTTAACATATTAGAATTTAGCTCTATGTTTAATTCAGAAGTATCAAAACCCGCAACAGCCATTGTTATACGATAAAGATTTTCATCTGTACGCTCTATGTTGTATGGTGGATACGTAACAGACTGATCAGGCCTTGCCAAACTGTCTAACATTGTAAACAATGGATCATATCCGACTGTAGAACTATAGAATGGTGAAAAATCTACTTGCATTATTTGTCCTCCTTATGAAGCGACGTTTAACATCAAACTGCCTTCAAAAAATCTTCCAAGACAGTCAACTAGGGACCCTTAAAGGCATCCATAGCACTTTAGATGGTGAATATTTTTTTAGTTTCAAGAGGCTTACAAAAGATAGAATTTCTAAAAAAATAAACGTCCGTTTATTAAATTCAATCAAAGCTATGATTAAGATTTAAACGCCTGGCAGTTAAAAGAGCCAAGCGTCGAGCTACCTCCTGCTTTGAGAGTTCAGGCCAAATTTCTACTCCTTCATTAGAAATAACCATAACCTGATTACTCTCTCTACCTATATTTTGCACATAATTCGCCAAGATAAGATCTGCTCTCTTATCTATCAATTTTTCTTTTGCATTTCTTTCAAGATCCTGCGTTTCAAGACAAAAACCAATTACAACATCTGGACGATTACAATGACATCCTATCGTTTTAAGTATATCGGGATTTTCTTGCATTTTTAATACATATTGATCCTGATAAGCTTTTTTCTTGATTTTTTTACTTGCTATTTCAGAAACTTTCCAATCGACAACAGCAGCTACCATTACAGCAATATCAACAGGAAGAGCTGCTAGCGTTTCCTGTAACATTTCTTCCGCCTGTTTGACATGAATAGTTGTGACACCTGATGGATCAGGAATCGTTACTGGGCCAGAAATTAATGTCACATCTGCACCAAGACTGGCTAATTCTTTTGCAATGGCATGCCCCTGACGACCTGAAGAATAATTTGTAATATATCTCACAGGATCTATAGGCTCATAGGTAGGTCCAGAGGTAACCAAAGCTTTTTTCCCTTTGAGTAATTTTAAATTTTGATCTTTTAAAAATTGCTCTAAATGCGCAATAATTGTTAAAGGCTCAGACATTCTTCCTAAACCTATTTCATTGCTCTCAGCCATTTCTCCATATTCAGGACCAATTAAAATTACTCCATCATCTTTTAATATTTTTATATTACGCTGTGTAGCAGGATTACTCCACATCACCGGATTCATTGCCGGAGCCAGGAAAACAGGCCGATCTGTTGCTAATAAAATAGCTGAAGCAAGATCATCTGCTATCCCATGTGTCATACACGCCATAATATCTGCAGTTGCTGGAGCTACCAGGACAGCATCACAATCCCTTGCCAATCTAATATGACTGACATCATATTCCTCTTTCCATAAAAATAAATCCGTATATACAGAAGCATCAGACACAGCCCGGACTGCTAATGATGTAATAAACTTTTGTGCAGCATCTGTCATAACAGGAATAACAATAGCTCCATATTCACGCATCCGCCGAATAAGATCTAAACTTTTATAAGCAGCAATGCCACCAGATATGATAAGCAGAAACTTCTTCCCTAACAAAATGGACATAATAAACTCATTGAGAATAAATAACCATACACGCCAGACTAACTGCAATAATCCATAAAGCAAGTTGTAAGGATAAATGGTAGAAAGTTCTTATAGCACTAGATTGGGTTTCTTTTTTAAGATCTGAATGCAAAACCTTTTCTGTTATATCTATAACAGCCTGCGAAAATTTTTCTGTTTTTACAGAAATCTCCGGAGCCATTTGAGCAAACTTCAGAACTGTCTTGATTCCACCTTTCAAATCAGTAACTACACTCTTTGGACCAAGATGATTGTAAATCCAATCTGTTACTACAGGTTCAGATGTCTGCCACATATTAAATTTTGGATTAAGCATACGTGCAACACCCTCTACAACAACCATAGTTTTTTGTAGCAAAATCAATTCAGGACGAGTAGCCATATCAAAAAACTCTGTTATTTCAAAAAGAACAGTCAGTAATTTTCCCATAGAGATAGATTCAGCTGATTGTCCATGGATTGGTTCACCGATAGCTCTAATCGCCTGCGCAAAAGAAGCAGGGTTATGATGACTTGGAACGTAACCGGCTTCAAAATGAACATTTGCTACTCTCTGATAATCCCTAGAAATAAAACCATACAATATTTCAGCCAGGAAACGCCTTTCTTTCTCACTCAGTCTTCCAGTAATCCCCATATCTACTGCTACAATAACACCTTGTGGATCAACAAAAAGATTCCCAGGATGCATATCAGCATGAAAAAATCCATCACGCAAGGTATGCCGCAAAAATGATTGTATCAGCGTAGCCGATAGATGCTCCAAATTATACCCAGCAATACGCAACCCTTCTATATCAGATATTCTAATACCATCTATCCATTCCATAGTAATGACATCACGGCCTGTTCTTTCCCAATCCACTTTTGGAAAACGAAACCCTTTGTCCTGTGCAGTATTTTCAGCTATTTCTGATAAAGCAGCTGCCTCGAGCCGCAAATCCATCTCTATCTTAGTAGATTTTTCTAGAGTACGCGTTACTTCTATTGGACGCAGCCTCCGAATAGAAGGAATAAACCTCTCTTGCATATGCGCAACAAGATACATAACTTGCAGATCTTGAAAAAAGCGCTGCCTGACACCAGGTCGTATAATTTTTACTGCTACCTTCTTAAGCCCTTCTGAAGTCTTAATCGTTGCTGGATGTACTTGTGCAATAGATGCCGCTGCAATCGGTTCTCCAAAATCATAATATAATTCTTCAATTGAATGTCCTAATGTAGCTTCTACAAAAGACTTTGCAGAATCCATAGAAAAAAAATCCATTCTATCTTGCAAAAAAGAAAGATCATCAGCAATTTTTTTACCTACAATATCAGGACGTGTAGCTAGAAATTGTCCAACTTTAACATAAGAAGGCCCCAAACGTTCGACGGCACGTGCCAAACGATCTTTCTGATCAGAATCTTTTACATTTCTACGAGCTAAATACCCTATAATTTTTTTTATAAACGCTAACATAGGGGGTAAGCCCTGACTAGGGAGAGAAGAAACCACTCCTTCTCTCACTAAAATCCAGCTTACATGTAATAACCCATAATACCCTCTAAGGCTTCCCATTACATCCTCAAGATTTCCATCCAGAATGTAGGGCAACAATTCCACCTGTATAATTTGTAAATACTACATCTGAAAATTTTGCTTTAGAAATCATTTCTGCAAAATCTTCCTGTTTAGGAAAATTTCTGATAGATTCTACAAGGTATTGATATGGTTGATCATCGCCTGCCACCAACTTTCCTAAACGTGGAATCGCTTTAAATGACCATAAATCATAAAGTCGATCCAAAATTGGAACATCAACCTCAGAAAATTCCAAAACGAGTAAACGACCTCCATATTTAAGAACTCGATATGCTTCCTGTAAAACTAAATTTATGTTAGGCATATTACGAATACCAAAAGCGATTGTATAAGCATCAAAACTATTTGACTTGAAAGGAAGCACCTCAGCGTTAGCTTCAATAAAATGGATATTGTTAAAAAAACCTTTTTTTCGTGCTCGTTTCTTGCCCAGGGATAACATCGAATCATTTATATCAACGACAAAAGTCTGAGCTTCCTTTTCTGAAGCTTCCATGATTCTAAAGGCGATATCTCCTGTACCACCAGCAACATCTAGCACATGATAATTTGCGGATTTTGGTGGATTAAGAGCTACAACCATTGCATTTTTCCAAACCCTATGTAGCCCAAATGACATAAGATCATTCATAATGTCATAACGATACGAAACTTTAGAAAAAATATCGTTAACAAGATCTTGTTTCTCTACACCTAGTATCTTATGAAACTGATAAGAAGTATCTTTTATACTATCATTACCAAAACGATTTCTGATCATATTGATTAACTCCTTAAGGGGAAAAGGTAATATCATGATATATGCGATTTAAAATTATACAAATATTGTTTTCTAAAATTAATCATAGCATCTTGTTTCTAGAAAAAATTAGAATTTGCTATTAACATTTCAAATAATACTTAAAGTACTCCTTTTTAAAAATTGCACTTCATAAAGCTTTTATATTTATTGAATCATAGACTACAACCTACAAACATGTATCAATAATCCCATGAATTTTCATATGCAATATCCAATAACACAAAACAAACATTTTTCATGTTCAGCATTCTCTTTAGCTTAGATTAAAGAGAATATTTATAAAGGTAATCAATAAAATCGTCATTCTCTAATAATTAAGGTTAAAATAATGCCTGAATTGCCAGAAGTTGAAACAATAAGACGTGGCCTTCTTACCTTCATGGTAGGCATGACTATAACTAACCTAGAAATACGCTGTACCCATCTACGGTATGCTTTTCCTATTAATTTTTCTGAACGCGTTAAAAATAAGAAAATTATAAATATCTCTCGTCGAGCAAAATATTTATTAATTAATCTTGAGCAGAACCTATCAATCGTTATACACTTCGGTATGTCTGGATCTTTTATTGTTGAAAAAGATGGCTTAGAAAAAACTGATCAGACACGTGCAAAAAACTCCAAGCATGATCACGTTATACTGTATCTTGAAAAGGAAGCATTGCTGTACCGTGTTATATACAACGATCCACGTCGCTTTGGATTCATGGATCTAGTAGTTAGCTCCTTAGTGAATGAATATCCTTCCTTTGTAAATCTAGGACCAGAACCACTCGAGGATTCTTTTAATGTTTTCCATTTAGAAAAATATTTTACAGGTCGAAAAGGAAAATTAAAAACCGCATTACTCAATCAAAAATTGGTCGCTGGACTAGGCAACATTTATGTTTGCGAAGCTCTATGGCGTGCAGGTTTATCACCTATGCGGACAATGAAGACATTAGTTAATAACAATACAACGCCAGATTCTAAGTTGTTCATATTGCAAAAAGCAATTCATAATGTAATTTCTGAAGCAATCGAAGCTGGAGGATCATCTTTACGTGACTATATACAAGTCAATGGCTCACTAGGTTCATTTCAAAATTGTTTTTATGTCTATAACCGAGAGGGAAAACCTTGTCTATCAAATTGCGGAACGTTAATACGTCGTACTATGCAAGCAGGACGTTCAACTTTTTACTGTGAAGTATGTCAAAATTGATTTTTAAAAGGGATACAAATTTTTATATTGACGACCATGTATTTCTATAGCTATGATGTTCCTTATGTTATGAAGGGGTGTAGGTCTTTTATTGATATTTAAGACTGAATAATGTTTAATACTCCCTACTTTTAAGCATCGAACATGTTTTTAAAGAGAGGCGCTTATGGCTAATACAGTATCTGCAAGAAAGATGGTACGTAAAATTTCTCGCCGTACTTTGATTAATAAATCGCGTCGTTCATCTGTTCGTTCTTTTATACGTCGTGTGCATGAAGCGCTTGAATCTGGTAATGTTGATGCTGCAAAGGAGGCCTTCAGGGTTGCAGAATCCCATATCCAAAAAGCAAAGAGCAAGGGTGTGTTGCATAAAAGTACTGCTTCACGTACGGTGTCACGCCTTGCAAAACGTATAAAGAACGTATCTATGGCTTCCTAGATTTTTTAAACTCTTTCCGAATCGCTAAAGGGACTAGAAAGATCACGCTTTCTAGTCCTTTTATATTGTTTTCTGAGTCGCTTCATTTTCATCTAAAAAAATCTATAGTAGAATTAAAGGAAAAATTATTACAACTTTTAATATTTTTTGTCTTTTATGTTCAAAAAAATAAATTACGTTAATTTTTATTTTTTAGCTTTTAGAAAACATAGAAATATTGAATCTTATTGATTCAAAAGCGATTCTTAATCATAACAAAAAAATCAAGACTTATTCCTCCTAAGAGTCAATCCCCAACAAGCTTATTGGCTGCAAAAATCATTATTGATCTTATCATAGGATCCTGCCTAAATAGATCTTTGAGGGAAGATTAAAAGCTACTTAATAGCTAAGATAGAATTTCCTAAGCTAATTTAAGCGAGGTATTTTTTTCATACCCAAAAATATGATGGTGCTACTTTTTGTTTTAGAGAAAAAATATTGTCTGATATCAGAATAGGATATAAATTATGATTATTGTTTAAGCCTGAACCAGAAACATATCTAGATATTTTTAAAATAAAAGTCATAGTACCTAGTGGTGTAAAAAGAGACATAAGTAGTAGCAATTTTTACTATGGAAGGCAGAAAGAGATGCAATTAAGAGAAATATCTACTTATGCTCAAGATAATGAGGTAAAAATAATAAAAGAAACACGGCCTCAGGATAATGTAATGGAAACATTGGACATGAGGTATAGCTTATTATTTGAGCGTGTGGCATTACGCCTAAAGAATCATGTTGGTTCTGATGTGTATGCCAGTTGGTTTCAAAGGCTAAAATTTCATTCAATACTAAATAATGTAATTCATCTCTCCGTTCCGACTACTTTTCTAAAAGCGTGGATCAAAAATCGCTATCTTGAAATTATAACAAAGCTTTTTCAAGAAGAAGACAAAACAATATTAAAAGTTGATGTTGTTGTAAGAACTGCAACTCGTTTTTCATCTGAAAAACCATCTCTTCCTGTGTCTTCACAATCTTACTCTCCTTTAAAACCAATATCTTCTAATGTCATTACTTCTACTTTAAATCCTAAAACTGTTAGCCCCTTATTTGGATCACCACTTGACACTCGTTTTACATTTTCGTCATTCATAGAGGGATCTTCAAATCGTGTAGCGCTTGCTGCAGCTCGTACAATTGCAGAGATGGGAGCTAAAAGCACAGTTCGATTTAATCCCCTGTTTATCCATGCTTCAGTTGGCCTTGGGAAAACACATCTTTTACAAGCTATTGCAAATGAAGCTATCGAAAACAAAGATGGTCTTCGAATAGTCTATTTAACTGCTGAATATTTCATGTGGCGCTTTGCTACCGCTATTCGAGATAATTGTGCACTCAATTTAAAAGATTCTTTACGTAATATTGATCTTCTGATGATTGATGATATGCAATTCCTACAAGGCAAATTAATTCAACATGAATTTTGTCATTTATTAAATGCATTACTAGATAGCGCCAAAACAGTTGTTGTAGCTGCAGATCGCCCCCCTTCTGAACTAGAATCCTTAGATCCACGAGTTCGTTCACGATTGCAAGGAGGGGTTTCTCTAGAATTAGGCTCTCATGACTATGATATACGTCTTGCGATACTTAAAAATCGTCTTAAGAACTCTCAAATAGGAGATACAAGTCTTAATATCCCTGAAGAAATTCTCGTGCATGTAGCTCGTTCTATTACTTCAAGTGGACGTGAATTAGATGGAGCTTTTAATCAACTTGTATTTCGGCACTCGTTTGAACCTCTTCTCACAATAGATCTTGTAGATGAAATTTTAACTCATTTAATAAAATCCAGCGAGCCAAGGCGGATACGAATTGAAGATATACAACGATTAGTTTCTCGACATTATAATGTTTCACGTCAAGATCTTCTATCTAGCCGACGTACCCGTGTTGTAGTCAAACCTCGACAGATAGCAATGTATCTTTCAAAAATTATGACTACACGTTCGTTTCCAGAAATTGGTCGTCGTTTTGGAGATCGAGACCATACAACTGTTCTTCATGCAGTTCGTAAGGTAGAGACTATGCTAGAAACAGACACAAAACTTTTAAAGGAAATTGAGTTATTAAAACGACTAATTGCAGAATAATTTCAATCTTATTATTTTCATGGATCAATTCTTCGTAGTATAAGATCAATATATCAAGTACATAAACTAGTTTGTAATGATCTTTTATATCATCGTGTTAGATCTGCAACAACTGCATCAAGAATCATCATCCCAGACGGTGTGCATTTCAACCTTGAAGAATTTATACGCTCAATGAATCCAAGATCAACCAACTCCTTCTCACGCTCAGCATTTAAGCTACGTCTAGATAATTGCTGCCAACGATTTATATCAATGCCTTCATGTAATCTTAATCCCATCAACAATAATTCATCACTTTGCTCTTCAGGACTCAAATATTCTTGCTCAATGATACCATGACCTTTACTCTCAACCATTGAAACCCAATGTTCAGGATTTTTTTCTGTAGCTGTTGCTATTCTGAAAGTATCTATACTAATACGACCATGCGCTCCTGGACCAATTCCAACATAATCACCATATCGCCAATAGGTAAGGTTGTGGGTGCTCTCAGCTCCCAACTGAGCATGATTAGATATTTCATAGGCAGGGAGTCCATGTGACAACGTAATTTCCTGAGTCAGTTCATAAAAACGAGCAGATAATTCTTCGTCAGGCATTATCAGTTTACCTGCTTTATGTAAATTAAAAAAACGTGTACCTACCTCAATTGTTAATTGATATAATGAAATATGATCAACTACATAAGAGATCGCTTGCCTAAGCTCCAAATCCCATCCATCTATAGTTTGACCGGGCCGAGCATATATAAGATCAAAAGACATACGCGGAAAAACTTCACGCGCTAATTTAATAGCTTTTAGAGAATCAGCAACACTATGTGTACGACCAAGAAATTGTAATGCTTCATCTTCAAGGGCTTGGACCCCAAGTGAGACACGATTAACTCCTGCCGCTCTATATTCATGAAAACGCTCTAATTCTACACTGGATGGGTTCGCCTCTATGGTAATTTCAATATCTAAATTAGGCACATGCCAACATCTTGCAATGCCTTCAAGAATAGACCCGATACTCTTCGGCTCCATAAGAGAAGGAGTACCTCCGCCAAAAAAAATGCTGGTAATTGTTCTAGGACCACTTAATTGTCGCATCCGAGTCATTTCAAGAAGAAAAGCTTGAACAAAACGCTCCTGATCAACTAACTTAGTTCTTACATGGCTATTAAAATCGCAATAAGGACACTTTGAAACACAAAAAGGCCAATGAACGTAAATACTTAAATTAGAACGTTCTAAATTCAAAGGGAAAAGAGAAAAGTTTTTTTCATTCATTTCATGTCACAAACAATTTTCAATAAAAAGCTTGAACGCCCGAGCTCTATGTGAAAGCGGTTCCTCACGTTGACCTACTATAAAGGCATTTTTTTCTTCCAATGTCATTTCACCAAAAGTACGACTATGCCCTTTTGGTTGAAAAATAGGATCATATCCAAAACCATTTTCTCCACGTGGAGGCCATACAATTGTTCCCTTTACTATTCCAGAAAAAATTTCTACATGACCATCTGGCCAAGCGATACATAAAACCGAAACAAACTGTGCAGAGCGAGAATAAAAATCGTTAGCACCTTTATGAAAAAGGTCCCTTTCTATCTTTTCCATGGCCATAGAAAAATTGCGAATTCCATTAAGAGTTTCAGCCCACCTAGCACTATATACTCCTGGATTTCCATCAAGAGCATCCACAACAAGACCAGAATCATCAGAAAGAGCTGGAATTTTCAAAGCTTTAGCAGCTGATAATGCCTTTATAACAGAATTTTCCTCAAAAGTTGTCCCTGTTTCTTCTGGTATTATCAAATTTAGTTCTGCAGAAGATTTAATCAAAAACCCTAATGGACTTAAAAGATTATAAATTTCGTTAATCTTATCCTTGTTATGACTAGCAACAATAATAGCTTTTCCATCAAGCTTACGCATTAGAATCACTTAAAGATATCACCTGTTTCTGAAGAGAAACAAGATGAGAAATTCCAGTCTCTGCTAAAAGCATCATATCAGAAAATTCTTCCTGAGAGAATGCATTTCTTTCAGCTGTTGCTTGAATTTCAACTATTTTACCAGAACCAGTGATAACAAAATTAGCGTCTGTTTCAGCTTTAGAATCTTCTGAATAATCAAGATCTATCATTATCTGGTTGGAAAATACACCGCAAGAAACAGCAGCGACATGATCTTTTAGAACATGCGATACCTTAACCATACCACGAGCTTCCATCCATTTCAGACAATCGTGCAAAGCAACCCATGCTCCTGTTATTGCTGCCGTACGGGTACCACCATCTGCTTGTATGACATCACAATCCACGACAATCTGTCGTTCACCTAACATCTCAAGATTAACAATAGCGCGTAATGAGCGACCGATAAGACGCTGAATTTCTTGAGTACGTCCTCCTTGCTTACCGCTGACAGATTCACGCCTCATACGTTCTTCTGTTGCACGAGGTAACATCCCATACTCAGCAGTTATCCAACCTCGACCACCATGACGCAACCAAGGGGGGACTTTTTCTTCAAGTGAAGCAGTGATCAATACATGAGTTTGACCAAATTTGATTAAACAAGAACCTTCAGCATGTTTGGAATACTGACGAATAAAAGACACTTCACGCATTTGATCTTTTCTTCTACCTGATAAACGCATAATTTACTCCTCAGTAAAGTCTTGAATATTTGTAACTGTTTTCAAGAGAAAAAAGCAAGAAGTAAAGAGATGCTTTTAAAAATTTCATGCTAAATGAATGAAGTCTTGCTATTTATTTTATAAATGATTACCATATTGCTGCTTCAATTCCAAGAAAGATATTCGTATGGACGACAAAGAAACATCAAACTATGAAATGTTTTCTTCATTAGACGATCGTGATCGAGAAGTTTTTCGTCGAATAGTTGAAAGTTATTTGGAAACAGGTGAACCTTTAGGATCACGTAACCTATCACGACTATTATCTGTATCGCTCTCACCAGCCTCTGTACGTGATATCATGAGTGATCTGGAGCTATTTGGATTAATATATTCACCACATGTTAGTGCTGGTCGCTTACCAACACAACTTGGCTTACGTTTCTTTTTAGATACATTCATGCAAACACGAGAATTATCAGAAGAAGATCAGCTTGAGGTAGAGAATCAGATCGGCAATAGCGAATCTAATAAATCTCTGGAAGAAGTTATGAGTAAAGCAAGCAAAGTACTTTCAGGTATTTCACGTGGTGCTGGCTTGGTTTTCACTACAAAACGCGATTTAGTTCTTAAACATATAGAATTTATCCGACTTGATTCCACAAAAGCATTGGCAGTGATTGTAGGAGAAAGTGATCAAATAGAAAATCGTATTATTAATCTTCCTACTGGAATTACTTCGTCACAACTTATTGAAGCTGCAAATTTTCTCAATGCACAAATAGTTGGACAAACCTTTTCAGCTTTCAGATTTAAATTGGAAAAATTAAAAGATGAAGTACGACGCGAACTTGATACGCTCTCTCATGACTTAGTAGAACGCGGACTTGCTGTTTGGTCAGGAGCACAAAAAGATGAAGGTAAACCATCAAGTTTAATTATACGAGGTCGAGCGAACCTGTTAGAAGGAATTGAACCAACAGATCTAGAGCGATTACGACTTTTATTTGATGATCTAGAGAAAAAAGAGGTTCTCATAGAAATGCTTCATCTGACTGAAAGCAGTCCAGGGGTACGCATTTTCATTGGTTCAGAAAACAAACTTTTTTCATTATCTGGTTCCTCTCTCGTGATCGCCGGTTATTCTAACAAAAGAGATCAGATAATCGGAGCTGTTGGTGTTATTGGCCCAACACGACTTAACTACGCCCGTATTGTACCAATAGTAGATTATACTGCACAAATCATGTCACGCGCTGTACTTGATAAGAGCTAGCATAACTTATTTTTCATATATAAAGAATTGAATAAATATCATCATTTTAAACCAATCAATCTATGATTTTTAAATCAAAAATATGAATCTCTTTAAGATATTCTATAAATCTCTCAGAAATATGAGATATGAGTTGCTCGCCTTTTTCAGGCGTAGCAGTCGTAGCATTACCAACAACTCCCTGGGGATTTAAATCCGTCATCATCCAACCGAATGGATGTAAGCCGTAAGCACGTAGATATTTAAATTTTTCTAGAAGCTCTCCCTGCCTAGAAAAAAAATTTTGAGCCAGATCCATTTTGACTAGATGAGGTTTAAGCGCCAACATTAAACTGGTCTCCATCTCTCCTCCATGGATTCCAATTTCTCTCTCTTTAGATGAGATACCTTCATTATCTATATTTAAGCGTGTCCAACTTGTAGCTGCTGCCAGCATTGAAAATCGAACTCGTGCTTCTGTGATAACAATAGAAATAATTGCTGAGTTCCCTCCATGTGCATTTAAGATAACAAACTTACGTATCCCAAGGTTCCGAACTTGTTGAGCAATTCCTAGCCAACGCTCTATAGCTTCGACATAAGAAAAAGTTTTTGTGCCTTGAATATTCATATGTTCAATTGAATAACCAATCGACTCTACTGGCATAAAAGTAACCGGTAATTCAAAAGGTAGAATTATCTTAATCCTTTCTAATAAACCAGAGACAATAACATTATCCGTATTAAACGGTAAATGCGGACCATGTTGCTCATATGCACCAAGAGGCAGAACAACAATCCAATTGGCTCTCTCAACAGGATTCAAATCTATAGGATTATCCTCAAAGTTAATAGATGGGTGCATTATTTAAACCAAAACATTCATGAAAAATTCTATCTATTTAATAATACCTTTTGCAGAAATTTTCATTTTAAATATTTAGAATTTTTATTTCTTCAATCCTATCCCTTTACTCTTCAAAAATTTATTGCGTAAATATTAGTATTTACAATCTAAATTATCACTTAAAGGAAAGGAACCTGGATATGCGTCTGGGTGGACGGCTTGCAGCTGCTATTGAAATACTAGAAAATATAAAAAATCACAATCGACCTATCAAAAATACTTTGAAAGACTGGGGTATTTCTCATCGTTTTGCAGGAAGCAGCGACCGTGCTGTTATTAGCAATATTGTCTATGACAGCTTAAGAAAACGCCTTTCAAGTTGTTATCTTATGAATGATGACAGCTCTCAAGCATTAGTGTATGGCATTATATTTCGTGAATGGGGAATTAATCCTCAAGAACTTATCCATAAACTTTCCAGTGATCATTTTGCACCACCATTGCCAACACAGTCTATGCTGTCAGCTTTTAATTCACATCAATTAAAAAATGCACCTGATCACATTCAAGCAGACATTCCAGAATGGATAAAATCTTCAATTCAATTGAATTTTGGATCTAGTTGGCTCAAAGAAGCAACTGAATTAGCACAACGTCCACCTTTAGATTTGCGGACAAATATACTAAAAATTACTCGTGAAAAACTTCACAAAACTCTTGAACATTTTAAAATAGGCTATTCAACCATATCTCAATTTGGACTACGCATACCTGCAACTCAAAAAGAATCGTATTTGCCTAAGATTACAACTGAGATCTCTTTTCATAAAGGTTGGTTTGAAATTCAGGATGAGGGCTCACAAATAGCTTCACAACTAACAGCATTTACAAAAGGAAGGCAAGTTCTGGATTTTTGTGCTGGCGGTGGAGGGAAAACCCTTGCATTATCTATGTTCATGAAGAATAAAGGCCAAATTCATGCATGGGATTCAGACAAAAGCCGAATAGCGCCTATTATCGAGCGAATAAAACGCGCGGGAATACACAATGTTCAGGTCCATAGCAGATTATCAACGCTTCTGCCTTTACAAGAACATTTCGACACCGTACTCATTGATGCTCCCTGCTCTGGAAGTGGAACATGGCGACGACATCCAGATATGAAATGGCGATTATCAGAACAAAGCCTTGAGAAAAGAATCCTTCAACAAGAAACAATCATTAACCAAGCCTCTAAATTTGTTAAAATCAATGGTCATTTAATTTATGTTACCTGTTCTATACTCCCTCAAGAAAATATTATACAAATTCAAAAATTTTTGAATACCCATCCTCAATTTCGTATTGTTCCAGCTATAAAAGATTGGCATTCATTATTCGATATCAAGGCACTGCAACCTCATTTTTTCAAAGACGGAGGATTAAATATGACTCCTGCATCCACGAATACAGATGGCTTCTTTTTTTGTAAGTTAAAACGTCATTATTAAGTAATTTAAAATGTGATTATTTCCTATTTATGACACCAGAAATCAAGTAAAAAATATTATATCTCCTTATGAAAGAATTTTAATTTATTTTTAATAACCTAAGGTTGTTTATTAATAAAGCATGTTTTATGATGTCAAAAATGGACGAGTAATAAAATAAGGACATTTATATGCAGAAATCTTTTATGAGGGTATTTTTTATAGTTTTCATAGTAAGTTGTGGACTTTTTATAGGAAAAGAAAATATGCCAGATCAGTGGTATATATCATTGAATAAAGCACCTTTTAATCCACCAAATTGGGTTTTTGGTCCAATTTGGACTGTACTTTATATTCTTATTGCCATTGCAGGAATAAGAACATATGAAAAAAGTGGGCTTTCTCTTTCTTTTGGGCTGTGGATTTTACAGATGGTTCTCAATTTTACATGGTCGCCAATCTTTTTTGGTATGCATAATCCAAAGATGGCTTTATCTATTATTTTAATAACTTTTTTGGTTATTTTACTATATATAGTATACCAATGGACGCGTGATCGAATTTCTTCTATACTATTTATTCCTTATATAGCATGGATAAGTCTTGCTTCTGTTCTTAACATGTACATAGTACTATTAAATTAAATCCATAAGCTTTTCAAACATGTACACGAAAAAATTGCTTTACCTTAGGAAAATCGAAAAGGAGTTTATAATTACCACCTTTATAAAAAATCAATTTTAAAGTCTTCTTGCAAGACTTCGTTTAATTTTACTATTGCATCACAATAATATTTAAGCGATATATGATTTTTAAAAGTTATATAACAAGCTTGTTAAGCTTGTGCGGGTGTAGCTCAGAGGTAGAGCACAACCTTGCCAAGGTTGGGGTCGAGGGTTCGAATCCCTTCGCCCGCTCCAGATTTTCACTAATAAAGGATTAGCCTAAACAGGATAATCTTTTATTAATCCTTATCGTCTTGTGAAATCGAAAATGTAGAAAATTCAAGCAGGAAAAGGTATGCATCCTACCATAGGCTTCATTAAGGCTCAAAATTCTAGAGTGCTTTTGAGGTTATAACAGAACACTTAAAAATCTTCCTCGCAACCAAATAGTAATCTAATTCTAGCTCTAAACTTCATGTGATCAGGCATTGCACATAGATTAAGACAATCTTTTTCTGAACTTATATATACCTTATTAGCTAGCTATGAGCAAAAATATCTACTTTATCCCAACCCAATAAGTCTAACCTAGCCCTACTCGGCAAAAATTGAAAACAGGACCTAGCCAACTCTATACGCCCCTCACGCTCGAGTCGCAGCACCAACTTATCGCGTAAAGCATGTAAGTAAATTACATCTGAAGCAGCATATTCAAGCTGTTCTGAAGATAAGGCATCAGCCCCCCAATCAGAAGACTGTTGTAATTTAGAAATATCACGCCCTAGAAATTCTTTTACATTATCTTTAAGGCTATGATAGTCGGTATAGGTCCTTGTTAAACGCGAAGCTATTTTTGTACAAAAAATTTTTTCTGTCATCACGCCAAAAGCATAAAACAAAACTGCAATATCAAAACGACCGTAATGAAAAATCTTTTCACTAGAAGGATCTGCTAATAGCTTTACAAGATTAGGAGCTTCTTTCTGACCTGAAGCAATCCTAATAATATCAGCTGTTCCATCCCCGGGAGAAAGCTGCACAATACAAAGACGATCCCGATGAGGAACCAATCCAAGCGTTTCCGTATCAACAGCTATAGATTGAGTATAGCTCATAGCAGCACTAAATGAAATATCGCCTTCATGTACACGAATAGTAGTCATAACTTTTTCCAAAAGACTTCGAATGATGATAATTTTTTAAAATTTATAGAACAACTTTTAAGAAAAAGTCTGGAATCTTTCCAGAAGAACACCGCTTTATAAGTTGAAGTTGCATTTCAATAAACACTAATAAATTATTAGTCTTATATAAAATATTTATTACCAATTTTTGCAAGCTTTAAATAAAGATTTTTTACCGTATAAAAGCCATTTTCTAAACCTTTACAAGATTTAAATCGTTACTCAGAAATTTTTTCTAATCCTTAAATCCTTTTCATTATACTTCTAGCTATAATCTATAAAATAATTTATCTATGTGGATTCTTGACTAAAAGTATTACATCGTCTTCAAGGTTCTTTTCTCAAAAAAGAAAGCTTTTTGCAAACTAATAAAAAATGGAGACCTAAAAAATAAATGTCGCTACGCTTACTTGTAGGGGTGAATTATAAATAAAAATTATGTCAGGAGATATTCGTTTACAGCATAACCCTAATGAAACACTAAAGATCGATCGAAATCAATCTCAAAATTTTCTGAAAATTACACGATCAATCTTTTATTGGGGGGTTATTTTAATAATATGGACAGTTATAGGGATCATTGCAATTGCTCTTTATTATGGTGCCCGTATGCCAAGTGCTACCACTTGGGTAATTCCTGATCGTGCTCCAAACATAAAAATTTTAGCAGAAGACGGCTCATTAATTGCTAATAGAGGTAGTACTAATAGTGGAACATTATCTTTAGAAAATGTCTCTCCATATATTCCGGAAGCGATTATCGCTATTGAGGACAAACGTTTTTATGAGCATCTAGGAATAGATCCTATTGGACTTTTGCGTGCTTTGGTAATTAATATTATTAACAGACATACTGTGCAAGGTGGTTCCACTATCACTCAACAATTAGCAAAAAACCTTTTTTTATCTCCTGATCGAACAATCGAGAGAAAAGTTCAGGAAGTACTTTTAGCTTTATGGCTAGAGCATAAATATACCAAAGATCAGATCCTAACAATGTATCTTCAACACGTTTTTTTTGGTTCAAATATATACGGTATAGAAGCAGCTGCTCGACATTATTTTTCAAAATCAGCTCGAGATGTTACACTTGGTGAAGCAGCTATTTTAGCAGGTATTCTAAAAGCACCTTCTAGACTTTCTCCAGAACGTGATCCTAAAGCAGCCAATGACCGTGCTAAAATTGTCCTCAATTCCATGCTTCAACAGGGTTTCATAACAGAAACTGAAAAAAATACCGCGATATTACAATCCTCAGAAAAGGCAAAAAGAAAAAGGTCAGGAGCAGAACATTATGTTGTTGATATGGTTATTGATCAAATACAAAGTTTAGTACCCCAAAATAAGGAAGACCTCATCGTAGAAACTTCACTTAATATGAAATTAGAAAAGGTCGCTGAAAAAACACTGGTTACGTTATTACAGAAAGAAGGTTCTAAACTTAATGTATCTCAGGCAGCTCTTGTTGCTTTGGATGCCTCGGGAGCGATCCGAGCTTTGGTTGGTGGGCGCGATTATAAAGAAAGTCAATTTAATCGTGCAGTAAAAGCCAAACGTCAACCTGGTTCAGCTTTTAAAACCTTTCTCTACGAAGCAGCTTTGGAAGCAGGCCTTACTCCTGATTCTATACGTAATGATGAACCTGTACGTATTGGAAATTGGACACCTCAAAACTATGATCATAAATATCGTGGACCTGTAACCTTGACAACAGCACTCTTGAATTCTCTTAACTCAATTGCTGCACAACTTGTAATAGAAATTGGCCCTGATAAAGTTGTTAAGATCGCTCATCGCATGGGTATAGAATCTGATCTACAAGCTAATGCTTCTATTGCTCTTGGAACTTCAGAAGTATCTCTTCTAGAGCTAACAGCAGCATATACTCCTCTTATGAATGGTGGTTACAAAGCAACACCTCATATTATTCAGCGCATTATGACGACGACTGGCAAAGTTTTATATAATGTTAATTATAACAACCCTCCTCGTGTACTTTCTAAGTCTGTAGTTGAAGAAATGAATTCAATGATGGCACAAGTTATTAACAAAGGAACAGGGAGAACGGCTATCTTAAAAGATTGGCAAGCCGCTGGTAAAACTGGAACAACACAAACTTTTCGTGATGCTCTTTTTTTAGGATATACTGCCAATTTAACAGTCGGTGTCTGGTTCGGTAATGATAATGGAAAAGCTATGAAAAGAGTGACAGGCGGAGGATTACCTGCTAAGGCCTGGAGAAGTTTTATGATAGCGGCACATTCTGGAATTTCTCCAATCCCTCTACTGGGAACTGAAAAAATTTTCCAACAAAATGAAGAAAGTAGCAAAAGTCAAGAAACTCTTGTTGATATGCTTTACAAAGCATTAGGTGTCAAAAATCAAACTTCTTCTCATCTTGATACTGAAGAGATGTATTCACCGCCATCATCTGCTGATCCCGAAGGATCCAATAATGAGGCTATACCTCTTCCTGAAAACCCGCAAAATGACTCCTTAGAACATCCGTATGAAAAACAGTTTCCCCAATCTCTTCCAGAAGCAGAACATTCTATTGGAACCAATAATGATAAAAGTACACAGCAAGGAGGACAAACCACCCTTCTTGATATTATTATGGGACATTAAACATGTTTTATAAATAGAAATTCATTTTGCTCGTTTCTATAGACTAAATGCTCCTTGCAGTGATGAAAGACACTTCTTATATCTGTTGCATAATCGCATTAAGCTGCGTTCACCCACTATTATTCATATTAGGGGCTGTCGGCGGGAATGCCCATGTGGGGTCCAGACAGCCTGCTTAAAGGAGAAAACGATATGGCAAAAGTCATTGGTATTGACCTAGGCACTACTAATTCTTGTGTTGCTGTTATGGACGGCAAGAACGCAAGGGTTATTGAAAATGCCGAAGGTGCACGCACAACACCATCTATGGTTGCTTTTACAGAAGAAGAAGAACGCCTGATTGGACAACCTGCAAAACGTCAAGCTGTTACAAACCCAGAGAATACACTTTTTGCAGTTAAACGACTCATTGGAAGACGCTACGAGGACAAAACTGTAGAAAAAGACAAAACACTGGTGCCTTTCAAAATTATTAAAGGAGAAACTGGAGACGCTTGGGTTGAAGCTCAAGGGAAAGGTTACTCCCCATCGCAAATATCAGCAATGGTTCTACAAAAAATGAAAGAAACTGCTGAAAGTTATCTTGGCGAAAAAGTTGAAAAAGCCGTTATTACAGTTCCTGCATATTTTAATGATGCTCAACGACAAGCAACCAAAGACGCAGGGCGCATAGCAGGTCTTGAAGTACTTCGCATCATAAATGAGCCAACAGCAGCTGCATTGGCCTACGGATTTGAAAAAAAAGACGGACAAACTATTGCTGTATTTGATCTTGGTGGAGGAACTTTTGATATCTCAATACTAGAGATTGGCGACGGCGTTTTTGAAGTAAAAGCAACAAATGGAGACACTTTCTTAGGCGGTGAAGACTTTGATATGCGTCTTGTAGAGTACTTGCGGGACGAATTTAAAAAAGAAACTGGTATAGATCTCAAGAATGATAAACTAGCACTTCAACGTTTGAAAGAGGCATCAGAAAAAGCAAAGATTGAATTATCTTCATCCCAGCAAACTGAGATCAATTTACCCTTTATCACCGCTGATAACACAGGTCCTAAACACCTGACTATGAAGTTAACCCGTTCCAAATTTGAAAGTCTCGTTGACGATCTCATTCAGCGTACAATTAATCCTTGTAAGGCCTGCCTTAAGGATGCTGGATTATCTGCTGAAGATATTGACGAAGTCATTCTTGTGGGCGGCATGACACGTGTACAGAAGATTCAGAAAGTAGTTGAAGACTTCTTTGGTAAAGCTCCTAACAAAGGAGTTAATCCGGATGAAGTAGTGGCGATAGGAGCAGCTATACAAGCCGGTGTCCTCCAAGGAGAAGTAAAGGATGTCCTTCTTCTTGACGTCACACCTTTATCTCTGGGTATTGAAACAATGGGTGGAGTGTTTACTCCTTTGATTGAACGGAACAGTACAATTCCTACAAAAAAATCCCAAGTATTTTCTACTGCCGATGATAACCAAACTGCTGTTACAATCCGTGTCAGTCAAGGTGAAAGAAAAATGGCAGCTGATAATAAGTTATTAGGACAATTCGATTTGGTTGGTATTCCAGCTGCTCCTCGAGGTATACCTCAAATAGAAGTGACCTTCGACATTGACGCTAATGGAATAGTACAAGTTTCTGCAAAAGATAAAGGTACCGGAAAAGAACAGCAAATTCGTATTCAAGCATCTGGTGGCCTATCTGATGATGAAATTGAAAAAATGGTTAAAGATGCTGAAGCTCATGCTGAAGAAGATAAAAAGCGTCGTGATGCTGTTGAAACGAAGAATCAAGCTGAAAGTTTGATACATTCCACAGAAAAATCTCTAGGAGAACATGGGGATAAGATTTCTGAAGAAGACCAAAAAGCAATAAAAACGGCAATGGATGATCTTCGGACTGCAATTAGTGCTCAAGAATCTGATATTAGCGATATTAAAACCAAGACACAAAAACTTCTAGAAGTTTCAATGAAACTTGGACAAGCTATTTATGAAACACAGAAAGCTAAACCAACATCGGATGATATCCCAAAGGATACAAAAGATGATGTTGTTGACGCCCACTATGAAGAAATTAAGGATGGCAAAAAAACAGCCTAGTCTTTATTAAAAAATAACAAAACATTGAAAGGAATCCAGTTACATAAGTATCTGGATTTCCATCATTGGAGAATACATTAGATGGCAAAAGCTGATTTTTATGAAGTCCTCGGTGTAGGACGGACAGCCAGTGAAAAAGAACTCAAAAGCGCATTCCGCAAACTAGCGATGAAATATCATCCAGACAAAAATCAGAATAACCCTGAAGCAGAAGAAAAATTTAGAGAAATAAATACAGCATACGAAACTCTTAGAGATCCTCAAAAACGTGCTGCTTATGATCGTTATGGCCATGCTGCTTTCGAGCAAGGAGGCATGGGCAATGGAAATTTTCATGCCAATATGGGCAGTGGCGGAGTTTTCTCTGATATTTTTGAAGATATTTTTGGTGAAATAATGGGAGGTGGGCGTCAACGAAATCGATCTTCTTCAAATGGAAGAGAGCCTGGCGCAGATCTTCGTTATAATCTTGAGGTTTCTCTTGAAGAGGCTTTCTCTGGGAAAACAGTACAAATTCGTGTTCCTACTTCTATAAAATGTGACAATTGCTCTGGTTCTGGGGCAAAACCAGGTACAAATCCTCAAGTCTGTAAACTTTGTAATGGCTCTGGAAGAGTTTACACAACCGCTCAAAGTTTTTTTTCTATCGAACGTACTTGTCCAGCTTGCCATGGACATGGACAAATAATTACTGATCCTTGTTCCAAGTGTAATGGACAAGGTCGTGTATCAGAAGAAAAACTTTTATCAGTAAATATACCATCAGGAATAGAGGATGGAACACGCATCAGATTATCTGGTGAAGGAGAAGCTGGTTTACAAGGTGGACGTCCAGGTGATCTTTATATATTTGTATCTGTAAAGCCACATCAATTTTTTCAAAGGGATGGCGCTAATTTATACTGTACTGTCCCTATTTCTATGACAACAGCAGCAATTGGCGGAACCTTTGATGTTGCAACTCTTGACGCTACACACTCACGCGTCACTGTACCTGAAGGAACACAGGCAGGAAAGCAATTTCGTCTTAAAGGAAAAGGCATGCCTGTAATGAATTCTAGTCAAAAAGGAGATCTATACGTACAAATTCGAATTGAAACTCCTCAGAAGCTAACAAAACGCCAGCGTGAACTCTTGGAAGAGTTTGAAAAATTATCATCTAAAGAAAATCATCCTGAGTCTGTAGGTTTCTTTTCACGTATGAAAGATTTTTTTGAAACACTTAGCAACTGAACAAATCGACCAAGTCTAATACTGATCTTTAGTTAAGACATGTAAATAAGGATATAATACTAATATTCTAAAAATGAGAACTCCTCATTTATTACTTTCTTAACTGAAGTCGTACAAGTTAAGTATTGATATATTATTATGAACGATAAATTCAGCATTTTTCTATATAAAATGGATAACACCTTAATATAGAGCCTTACATTTTCCCTGAGATAAATAACTCATATATTCTTCAAAGGTCTGGTGGAGAGAGAGGGATTTGAACCCTCGATACCTTTTACAGTATGCCGCATTTCGAGTGCGGTGCATTCAACCACTCTGCCATCTCTCCAGTATTGCAAATGTTTTATTCTCAATACCAAACATCGATGAATATTTAAATAATATATATTCTTCTTGCATCCCTATCTTGACAGAGAATACAGGTTCAAGTAGCTATCTATATAGGTATTATTTTATGAATTTCATAGATTATGATATAACCATAATTACTTATATTCCAGAAAATAATTTAAACTTTCTTGGCAAGTATTTAATATATAGACATATAAAATACACTAAACATTATAAAAACTCTTGATAGTGAAAGGATAAGAAATGTTTGCGGTTATAAAGGCCGGAGGAAAGCAACATCGCGTAGCCGCCAATGACATTATAGAAATTGAAAAAATTAACGCAAAAGATGGAGAGACCATTAACTTTGATGAAGTATTAGCTATCGGAATGGATGAAGATTTTCATATAGGTTCCCCTTTTGTAGATGGCGCTTGTGTTAAAGCCGAAGTTGTTAAACAAATGAGAAGTAAGAAAGTTATCATTTTTAAAAAACGTCGTCGCCAAAATTCTAAACGAACTCGTGGTCATCGCCAACATATGACAGTTGTACGCGTGACAGATATTATACCTTCCTGATTTATACGATATGAAGGAAAAATTAAAAAAGGAAACTGTAATGGCACAAAAAAAGGCGGGTGGTTCTTCACAGAACGGACGCGATTCACAATCAAAAAGGCTTGGCGTAAAAAAATTTGGTAGCGAAGCTGTGATTGCAGGTAATATAATTGTACGACAGAGAGGAACTCGTTTTCATCCTGGAAATAATGTTGGAATGGGAAAAGATCATACTCTGTTTGCTCTTGTTAATGGCAATGTTAAGTTTAGCAAGCGCTCACAAGGTCGTTCATATGTATCTATTCTTCCAAAGGAAACTGCGATCTAAATTGAGGTTTATGTGTAGGTGTTCTATTCTAATTATGTGATATGCGAAAAACATAATTTATATAGTTAAGTTGTCATGCGAATGATATTAACTTTGATGAAAAATTAAAAAAGCATTCTTTCCTATTAAATTCGCATTCGTGAACTAAGTATTAATTATAAGTTAATCGCTAGTAAGTGCAGTGGGATAACATAAATTTGCAGTCAAATAAAAAATATCTTCAAGTATATATTTTATTGTTGATGTCTGTGTTTTTTAAAAGATTTTATTTGATTATTAAAAAGTTACCGTTAACTAAAATTAGAGTTAATTATGACGGTGTTAGAATATCGGCAAGGTCAAAATGAAATTCCTCGACGAGGCTAAGGTCTATATAAAGTCGGGTAATGGTGGAGCAGGTAGTGTTTCCTTTAGGCGAGAAAAATTTATTGAATTCGGTGGACCTGATGGGGGTTCAGGTGGTCGTGGCGGTCACGTATGGATTGAAGCAGTTCACAGTCTTAACACACTAATAGACTTTCGTTACCAACAACACTTTAAAGCAAAAAATGGTGTACCTGGGATGGGCCGTAACCGTAATGGTGCAAAAGGTTCTGATGTTACGATTAAAGTTCCTGTAGGAACACAAGTTTTCGAAGAAAATCGAGAAAGTCTCATTTGCGATCTTAACAAAGAAGGCCAACGTTTTTTATTAGCTACTGGAGGAAATGGTGGTTTCGGGAATAGTTCCTTCAAATCATCTACAAACCAAGCTCCTGATTATGCGAATCCTGGTATGCCTGGCTTAGAAAAAACAATTTGGTTACAGTTAAAATTAATTGCAGATATTGGATTAATTGGATTGCCAAATGCTGGCAAATCTACGTTTCTAGCATCTACAACACGAGCAAGACCTAAAATTGCAAATTATAAATTTACAACCTTATATCCAAATCTTGGTCTAACAACAGTAAATAATCATGACTTCATCATAGCTGACATCCCTGGAATTATCAAAGATGCTCATAAAGGTGCTGGCCTTGGAGATCGTTTTTTACGTCATGTAGAACGTACAAATATATTACTGCATCTCATTTCAGTAGCAGAAGAAGATGTCTGCTCAGCCTATGAAACTATCGCTAACGAAATTTCTGCTTATGGGCACCAGCTTAGTAATAAGATAGAAATAGTAGCTCTCTCACAAATTGATATTATAGATAGCAGTACTCTTCAAAAGAAAAAAAATGAATTGACTTCTGTATGCAAGAAGATGCCTTTTGCACTGTCAGCAGTAACAGGTGATGGAATAAAAGAAATCTTGAATATTCTTCACGAACATAGTCTGTCATTCTCCAGAGAGAATAAATCATGAATGAAAAATTCTCTCTGACTGATTATAAACGTATTGTAGTAAAAATTGGTTCCTCGCTTCTTATAGATCCTATACATGGGTTGAAAAAGAAATGGATGGATTCAGTGTGTTCTGATATAGAATCATTAAAATCGTCTTCTACTGATGTCTTAGTTGTATCATCTGGAGCTGTAGCACTAGGACGCTCAGTACTTCAGTTACCAGCAGGTAATCTTGATCTTGATGAACGTCAAGCTGCAGCTGCTGTTGGTCAAATTTCTTTGGCACACGCATGGTCTGAAAGACTCTCTTTACACAACATTGTAGCTGGACAAATTCTTGTAACACTTTCGGATACTGAAGAAAGATACCGTTATCTCAATGCACGGACAACACTTTTCCGGCTTTTAAAATTCAATTCTGTACCAATTATTAATGAAAACGATACTGTAAGTACTACAGAAATTCGATATGGAGACAATGATCGGCTCGCTGCACGCATTGCAACTATGATCAGCGCTGATCTACTTATAATTTTATCAGATGTCGATGGTTTATATACAGCTCCACCCAATATTAACCCAAAAGCACGTTTTATAGCACGAATAGATGAAATAACTCCTGAAGTAGAGGCTATGGCAAGAGAAGCTGCTTCAGAAATGTCATGTGGTGGTATGAAAACAAAAATTGATGCCGGGAAAATTGCTACATCTTCAGGATGCGCTATGATCATTGCGAATGGAACAGTAAAATATCCTCTCAAAAACATTCAAGAAACATCTCATTTTTCTTGGTTTAAACCATCTTCTAAACCATTTACCGCTCGCAAAAGGTGGATCTCTGGGAAAATATACCCCGAAGGAAAATTATATATTGATAGTGGAGCAGTAGTAGCATTACATTCTGGAAAAAGTTTATTATCAGCAGGTGTACAAAAAGTTGAAGGTTCTTTTTCTCGTGGAAGTATTGTCATTATAATGGATCCATCAGGATATGAAATTGCACGTGGCTTAGTAGGTTACGATTCTCATGAAGCAAAGAAAATTGCTGGATGCAAATCTATAGAAATAAAGAACATTATTGGTGATGCTCGACAAGTTCCTATGATACACCGCGATGATATGGTATTATTTTCTGGAGAAAATATAAAAAAGGATACCTCACATGCATAGTCATAGTGCGGATACACATGCTCTAAACATTACAACTTTTCTTCGACAGGTAGGAGAAGAAGCAAAAAATGCTGCAAAAATTCTTTATAACACTTCTACCAAACAAAAAAATCATGCTTTAATTGAAATGGCTGATGCAATAAAAAACAATAAGGATAAGATTCTGCATGCTAATTATGATGATATAGAAAACGCTGAAAAATCTGGGCAAAGTACTGCCTTTATTGATAGATTACGGCTAGATGAAAACCGTATCATTGAAATTTCTAAAAGTCTCTGTGAGATTGCAGCATTATCTGATCCTGTTGGAGAAGTCATTGCAGTCTGGGACAGGCCTAACGGTCTTAAAATTGAACGAGTTCGCACACCGCTTGGTGTTATCGGTATAATATATGAAAGCAGACCAAATGTTACATCCGATGCTGGAGCGTTATGCTTAAAATCTGGAAATTCTGTGATTTTGCGTTGTGGGTCTTACGCGATTCATTCTTGTCGTGCTATCCACCTATGTCTTTGCCAAGGCTTAAAGGCTGCAGATTTACCAGAAAATATCATTCAATTAATACCTACTACAGATCATATCGTTATAACTAAAATGCTGCAAGGTCTTGATGGAAGTATTGATGTAATCGTTCCACGTGGTGGTAAGAATCTCACAGATCGCGTTATCAAAGAATCCCGTATTCCTGTTTTTGCTCATTTACAAGGTTTATGCCATATTTATGTAGATGCTTCTTCTGAACTAGAAATCGCAAAAAAAATAATTATAAATTCTAAAATGCGCCGAACAAGTGCCTGTGGAGCAGTTGAAACATTGCTCATAGATAGAGCAGCCTTAAAGACTCATCTAAAGCCTATTGTTGAAATTTTGACTTCTCAAGGTTGTGAAGTCCGAGCTGTTTCTGAAATATGTCAAAGGTTCCCTTACCTCAAATTAATAACAGAAGATGACTGGTCAACCGAATATCTTGATGCAATCATTTCTATTAATATTGTTGATGGTATTGAAGGAGCAATCTCTCATATCAAGCGTTATTCGTCAAATCATACAGAAGCTATAATTTCTGAAAATCCAAATGTCGTTGCACGTTTTTTTAATGAAATTGATTCTGCTATTCTCTTGCATAATGCTTCTACACAATTTGCAGATGGAGGTGAATTTGGCATGGGAGCTGAGATTGGCATTGCAACAGGAAAAATGCATGCACGTGGACCTGTTGGTGTCGAACAACTCACATCTTTTAAATATCGTGTACATGGAAATGGACAAATCCGTTTATAGCTTATGAGAAATGAAAAGCTAGAATACAGTATCCAGCGCATGCCTCATGTCGAGTGTGGGATGGCAGTTGGCTTATTCGGAGGCTCTTTTAATCCACCGCATGAAGGACATCTAGAACTTGCAAAAACCGCTCTATCTAAACTTAAATTAGATCAACTCTGGTGGATGATTAGTCCAAAAAATCCGTTTAAGGAGAAAAAAAATCTTGCATCGCTTAGTGAGCGTGTTTTTTTGAGTCAAAAAATAGTGAATGATCCACGTATCTGCATTACTACTTTTGAAGCTTTTCTTCGAAGACCTTATACTTTAGACAGTCTTCTTCACATTAAAAGTCGTTACACGTCTGTCAATTTTATTTGGCTTATGGGGGCAGATAATTTAAAAGAGTTTCATTACTGGTATAAGTGGAAAAAAATTGTTATGACTATCCCTATTGCAATTATTGACAGACCTAGTATATTGTTAAATCATATGTCTCTACCATTAGCAAAGGCCTTTGATTATGCAAGGATTGATGAATCGTTTAGTTGTAGTTTGTCCAGAAAAAAAGCTCCCGTGTGGTCCTTTATTCATAAACAACATTTATCAATAAGTTCAACGTATCTTCGTAAAAAAGAAACCTTATAAGACGGCCTCTAAAAGCTTAATACCTACACTAAAATTTATATTTTTACGATTTCATATCCTAAGTTAAGCCCGACAAGGGAGGATGTATGTCGGGCTTAACTCTTGACCGACGACAGGGAGGATTTGAAAACGTCAGTCAAGGAGAATATGTCTCATTAAAGAAACTTATTCGATAGTTTTATATAATAGCCTATTCTTTGACTTTTTAAAAATAAAGTTCTTGCATTGCAGCAATGCTATTATCACAATACTATTTATGAAATTCCGTTGGTTTTTAAATATTTTTTTAAAAAAGTAATTGCATAGATTTTCGATATACTCTATATATTTGTTCATGCTCATTTATTGGATCTAGAATAATTATCATATGAAAAACCCTGGAGGGAGTTAACACCCTCCCCCCAAGGAATTTAATGTTTAAAGATTAAGCAAAAATCTTATTACCTGTAAAAGATCCTAAGAGATTTCCAATCTTTCCACCAATTTCTGATCCAATACCTGAAGCATTGACATACTTGCCGATGAAATTGCCTACCGTACTTCCAAGATATTCTCCACCCTTAGAAATAGTGTCCTTAAGTGAAGATTTAAAGGAATCAGATTTCTCATTATCACCCAACGATATTGGAAAAAGGTTAAAACCACCAGAAACCATATGTATTTCATTCATAGAAAGTTCACGCATTATTATTCTCCATTAAAATTTTATTATTATTATTATTACTATTATATTGTATTTAAATCTGTTTTAAGTATAATCGACCTCCTTTCCAATTGTTTCTGTTGTTATATTTCCTCCACTCAGGTATATGATACGTTCAGACATTGCTATAGTTGATGCGCGATGCGCTACAGCTATACGCGTTATACGCATTTCAGAAATTACTTCGTTAATTCTTTTTTCATTATCAACATCAAGATGACTCGTTGCTTCGTCAAGAAAAAGTATTCGAGGACGTCTATATAAAGCACGCGCCAAAACTACTCTCTGTTTTTGCCCTCCTGAGAGAATACTCCCCATATCTCCTACAAAGGATTCATATCCCATAGGCATCTGACGAATTTCATCTTCTATGGAAGCCATACGCGCACATTCTTCAATCCAACCTTGATCTGCTTTAGGATCAAAACCAGAGATATTATCTGCAAGAGTTCCTGCAAATAATCTATCTTCCTGCAAAACACAACTTATCATCTTACGATAGTTCGATAACCCAAGATCATTTATATCACGATCACCAAACAGTATTCTTCCTTCAGTTGGCTTCAATAACCCTGAAATACATTTCAGAAGAGTTGTCTTACCGCAACCAGATTGACCAACAATTACAATATTTTCTGCTTCAGAAATTGACAAGTTAATACATCGTAAAACATCTATTTCTCCATCGCCATAGCGCAATGAAAGATTTTCTACTTTTAAAGTATTCCCAGACATAAACGTAGAGCTTGGAGAAATTTCTGGTAAAGAAGATTCTATCTCAGGTTCAGATAAAGCAATATCTGAAAGCCTTTCTTTATGTAAACTCAGCATTTTCAGCTGAAAACTCATATCAATTAAACGACTAATCCGACTACTAAATTGTTCCTGATAAGCAGAAAATGCCATCAACATTCCCAGGCTTATTTCCTGAGAAACAACAAATTTTGCTCCTAACCATAACATGATGATTCGAGAAATTCCAAAAAGCAGGCTGTTAATAGTCTTAAAAAGAATATTGAGACGTTCAGTCTTCAAATGCGCATTAATAGACTCAATGAATGTATTCAACCATGCTGAAAGTCGACGATTTTCTAAAGAAAGCCCCTTGATACTAGATATCCCTCGTATTGTTTCCATAAAATGAGACTGCTCACGTGCGTCATAAACCAAAGTATCTTCGGTAGCTCTCCGATAAAGATGATGAAATGCAAGCCGTACTCCTGAAAAAAGAATTGCAGTTATAATCGAAAGAGCTGACAAAATAGGGCTATAAAATAGCATCATGACTAATATGCTAACACTCATGAGACCATCAATAACCGAGTTAATCGTATCGCTTGTTAACGTACTTTGTATAATCCGCAAAGATCCAAACCGTGATACGATATCTCCGACATGACGTTTTTCAAAAAAGCACATCGGAAGTTTCATTAAATGTAAAAACAAGCCTGCACGCCAATCTATAGCTAACCGTGTACTCAATACTAAACTGACTATTGAACGCATAATATCAATGAAAGCTTGCATAAATATCGTCAACAAAAGCCCAATTGCTACTACATTAATAAGTCCTAAATCCGCGCTAACTACAGCCTGATCTATAATCATCTGTAAACCCAAGGGTGAAAGAATTGCCATAACTTCAAGACAAAGAGCCATAGAGAACATCTTCAACAGTGCAATCTTAAATCCATTAATCCCTTTAAAAAGCTGAGAAACCGGAAATGTTTCAATTTCTGTTTTACGTTGGAATTGAGGACTTGGCCAAAGTTCCAATGCCACACCCGTAAAACTGCGATCCAATTCTTTTAATGTAACATGACGACGACCGATAGCAGGATCATGAATAATTGCACCTGTCTTCGTTACCCGATCCAATACTACAAAATGCCCTAAGTCCCAATGTAAGATACAGGGTTTCCTTAAAGCAGAAAGTTCTTCCAGTTCAAGACGAACTGCTCGTGTACACATAAAAAGCTTGGAAGAAATATCTATAATATCAGATAATGTCATCCCTTTAAGAGAAACATTAAAACGACGTCGTATCGTATTCAAATCAAATCGATGACCATAAAAACCTGCTACCATTGCCACACACGACAAACCACATTCTGATGCTTCATTTTGAAGGATCAAAGTCAATTTTTTTCTAAATCCAAAAAGAATAGGTCTTATAGTTTTCATGTGCGATCTCTTGAATCAAAATGATCGACTTTCAAGCTATATAAAGGTTCAAAAAACCATTCATATAAATAACGCGTATCAAGAAATATATCTGCATCTACTTCCATACCTGCACGTAATGGCTCAGCAGAACCATAAGCCATAATTTTTTCATTTTTAGGAGATACAGTAATCCTATACAATCCATTCCCTTCTGAGCTTGAAGGTATCTGTTCCATGCCAGTTGCAAAAACATCCCCAACACGTAATGTTACTCGAGAAAATCCAGAAACAGTCCCAGGATAAAGTCCAAATTTTTGATATGGAAAGGCTTTATAACGTAATAAAACTTTAGCTCCTTCATGTATAAAACCTATAATATTACTACCACCAAACAAATGAATTTCCATACGACTAGAAGCAGGCAGGATTGAAACAAGGGAAGTTCCACCCTTAACAAGCTGACCTGTCTTAACAAGCATTGCTGTTGCTGTACCATCGATTGGCGATACAACTTGGATACGTCTCTGTACTTCAGATTCTATTAATTCACGATCTATATTTAAAAGCTGTTTGCGTAATGTACTTATTGAGGATTCAGACTGACTATCAAAACTGACTATCTTACTGCTAACTTCTGATAGGTTTTTAGTGTTTTGAATTATCTGTTTCTGTAAAGATTCTAATTCTTGATTTGCTTGTAAAGCATCTCTCAGATGCTGTATTGCTTCTGTACGCTGAACTAATTTTCTGTCTAAAAGATGGTCAAATTCTTCTGAAAGGCTTTTCAGAATGTTCGATTTACGCTCTGCAATAGAAATTTGTCTATAAATCTGATTGGTTTCTTTTAATAAAGATTCTTTTAAATCTAATAGACCAGCCTTTGTTATTTTATCCTGAAAAATACGACGCTTAATTTCTTCTTCAATTTCTTTGCGTTGTAAATTCAAATTCCTAGAAATGTTAGCTTGGGTTTCTCCTAATTTAGTAACACTCTCAGAAGAAATAGTGTATAATGGCTGCCCTTTATGAATAATTTTTCCTTCTTCTACAGAAGTCTCAATGACACGCCCTTCTCGTGGAGCAAATACCCTGATAACTCCTTCAGAAGGAGTAACTAGTCCAGATACTTTAACACGTCTAGTATATTTTCCAAAAACAATAAAACTTCCAATAAAAATTAAAATTAATACAGAAAGTAATACTGTAATTTTCTCAAAGGTATCTCTATATTTTATAGTAATACCTATATTCTCATAATTTTTCCTTAAATATGAAATATTTCTATATAAAGGCGTTGGCATAATAAATTCTCTAAAAGGTTTTATTAAAATAATTACTTAATAATATTAACCTGAACTCTAGCATCCAAACGTAAAAACTATGTTGTTTGATTAATTAAATTCTTTAATATAGAAGAGTGGTTTCCTTACTCTCTACAACTAAAAAAAATAAAAAGTATGAATCCTATGTCATTTCATGCTTGAACAAGGAGAAAACCTCTCAACTTGCATAAAGACTGTTTTAAAATAACTCCAAGAAAGAAGTTCCATTAATCGCTTTAAAAAGAACTCTAAAATGCCTTCTATCTCTCTGAGAATGGACATAAATCTATGTTTAGTGCTAAAAACTAAAGAAATGACTGGTCTTTGTAAAAGAGCTTATATTTTATTGGGCAATTTCCATATACCTCATATTTAAAGCACAGAACACTTTACTAATATGAAAGAAAAGGTAATAAAGGCCCTTGTTTTGAAAAATTTATCAAAAACAAAAAACACAAAGGAAAAGTCGATTTTTTTCACTTCAGAGAGCAAAAAATATTCATGCTATGATAAATATTAAATAAGGTAATAATTGAAAATACTGAAACTTGTTTAATAATTTTCTTTAAGAAAAAACAATCAGAGAGGTCAATAATTATTACGTGTCTCTAGAACTTAAATCAGACCTTACTAAAACAAGTTTCTAAGAGTTTAATTTGTTCTCGTACGTTATTTTTTTTATTAGCAATCACAATCATTTCACTTTTATGATAAATCTCTCTATCAATCAACATTATACGTTTCTGAAGACGCAAGGAACGTTCAAGAAGGTTCTTAAATATAGGTGGTAAATCATCCCAGCCAGGAGAACAACGATTCGGTTTTAAAAGATCAAAACATACCTTCTTTTTCTCTGCTAAAACCTGCTCAAAAGACATTTCTTTATTGTTCAAGGCACGTTGCAATAATAACCAAGAAGCCATTTGCATTAAACGTGTTGTCAACCGTATAGACTCAGAAGTATATAACACTGATGCCTCATGCGATAATTTTTTTGCTAATTCTCGACCATCACCATCAAAATAGGAAGAAGTTTCTTCCACAAGATCCATACCTTCTGAATAAAGAACTTTTAATCGTATGGAGGTTACTCCCTTACTCATAAAACTAATAGCATTAAAACCATGATCAGACATAAGTTTCATCCTTATGATAGCAAAATTTAATCCATTGACTAACCAAAAAATTATAAAACTAAATTTAAAAACTTTGGTAGTCTGCTTGAATTAAGGATGACTTCTTTAGGTGAAAAGCACAAGCATTTTCTTAATGAAAGGTTAATTTTTAAACAAATGTTCTTTGAGTGCTTTATGTTCACAAAATAACCAAAAAATATACAAAAAGGACTTTTGATCAAACCATCATTAATCCGTGTAATTGTAATATGATAAAAATATATCTAGTGAACAATTCATAAAAAAATTAACAACTTTCCTCTAGTTCTTTTCTCCAACAACCCATCGTAGCTAAGCTATTCATGCGAGCACGATGAGCAAAAACATGTTGAGCATATTCCTTATTTTCCTCTTTTCCATGCCATACACGTAACACAGATTCCTGCAACGCACGTCCATAAGAAAAGGTTAATTTCCAAGGAAAATTTCCAATTGCATTCATAGCTGAAAGATGCTCTGTAGCCTTTTTTTCTGATTGTCCGCCTGAAAGAAATGCTATTCCTGGAACAGAAGAAGGTACTGTATTCTTTAAGACTTTTATTGTACGCTCCACAACTTCTTCAACTGAAGAGTTTTTAGATTTATTACCTGACATAACCATATTTGGCTTAAGAACCAAACTTTCAAAACGAACTCGCATACTGGATAATTCATTAAAAAGAACTCGCAAAACATATTCTGTTACTTCATTACAACGATCTATGCTATGATTTCCGTCCATAAGAACCTCAGGTTCAACGATTGGAACAATACCATTCTCCTGACAAAGAGCTGCATACCGAGCTAACGCATGCATATTGGCATTGACAACAGCACTACTCGGCAAACTATCTGAAATAAATATTACAGCACGCCATTTAGCAAAACAAATGCCTTTATCTCTATATTTTTTTAATCTTTCATCCAAATCATCTAAACCCTTTACAATCAATTCCCCTGGATAAAAAGGGAAAGATTTTGTACCATGATCTACCTTGATGCCTAAAAGAACCCCAGATGAATTAAGAAGATCAATAAAGGAAGTGCCATCAGAAGCTTTCTGAGAAAGAGTTTCTTCATACAGAATAACTCCTGAAATAAATTTCATAGCTTCTTTAGAACTAAATAACATCTCACGATAATCACGACGTAACATCTCTGTAGCGGTCAAACCAATCGTATCAAAACGTTTTTGTATTGTTGGATTAGATTCATCTGCTGCAAGAATACCCTTTCCTGCACTGACCATTATTTCTGCAATTTTTTCAAGTTTCTCTCTCATCTTCCCCTCCTAAAAACACTCCATGAGATGAGTGCGGTTTATAGAAAAACATTAAGAGATACTTATACCCAAGATAATCTCTTAATAACTCCTAATAAATATCAATAAAAACTTTTTTATCAAGAACAGGATAATGCAGCTATACCAGGTAATTTCTTTCCTTCCAAAAATTCAAAGAAAGCACCGCCTGCTGTAGAAATATATGTAAAAGAATCAACAACTCCTGCATAATTAAGAGCTGATAATGTATCCCCACCACCAGCAACTGAAATTACTCTACCTTCCTTTGTAAGTCTAGCTACATCACAAGCTATATCAATTGTTGCTCTATCAAAAGGCTCAACTTCAAAAGCTCCAAGAGGACCATTCCATATTAAAGTTTTAGAACTGGAAATAGCATTTTTGATATTTTCTGTTGTTGTCACACCAATATCTAAAATCATACAATCATCTGGAATAGCTTCTATAGGAACGTTATCGCTTTTAATCCCTTTTTTAAATTCTCGAGCAATAACAGCGTCTTGTGGTAAGATGAGCTCACAACACGCATTCTCTGCTTCAGCCATTATGCGATGCACAACATCAGAAAAATCTGCTTCACACAATGACCGACCTATTCTTACTCCTTGCGCCATCAGAAAAGTATTAGCCATAGCACCACCAATTACTAATTTATCAAATCTTTTTACCAGATTCATGAGTAAATTTATCTTTGTAGACACTTTAGAACCACCAATAATGGCAATAATTGGCCTATGAGCTGTATCCAGATATTTTTTAATCATATTAAGTTCTAGTTGCAGCGAACGACCAGTATAGGCAGGCAAAATAAGAGCCAAACCTTCCACAGAAGCATGAGCTCGATGTGAAACAGAAAATGCATCATTTACATAAATATCTCCATTAGATGCTAAAGCTTTTATAAAAGATGGATCATTGTCTTTTTCACCTTTATAAAAACGGATATTTTCTGTAAGAAGAATACCTCCATTTTGCAAAACTGTTATTGCTTCTGCCACCTGAGGGCCGATACAATCTTCTACAAAAAAAACATCGCGCCCCAATATTTCTTTGGCAACTGGAACTATGTTCCGTAATGAAGCTTCTCTTTCTCCATGATTCTCAGGACGGCCTAAATGAGATAATATTATAACCTTAGCACCCTTGTTAGCCAATTCAAGTATTGTAGAAACTGATCGTCTTATACGAGTAGAATCTATAACTTCTCCATTTTTAAAAGGAACATTCCAATCAACACGTAAAAGAACACGATAACCCTTAATATCCTGAAGATCATCAAGGGTTCTAAAATGATTGATCATATTACCTTGCATAGATAGAATAAAAACCTCTTATAAAAAAATCCAGATGACTCTGGATGAGTAATGAATACTCTGCTGTACCTTAATAGAAAAACTGGATTCAAACTCATATCCAACAATATTATATATCTTTTAAAAACTTCCCTATAGCTGCTGCTGTATCTAACATACGATTAGAAAACCCCCATTCATTATCATACCAAGCCATAACACGAACCAAGTCCTCATCAACAACTTTTGTCTGATCGGCTACGAATATAGATGAATGCGGATCATGATTGAAATCTACAGAAACTAACGGTTCAGTGACATAGGAAAGAATATTCTTTAATTGTCCTTCAGAAGCTATTTTGATAACTTCATTAATCTCCTCTTCTTTTACTTTCTTAACAAGAAGAATTTTTAAATCTATCACGGAAACATTAGGTGTAGGAACTCGAATAGCTGAACCAGCTAATTTCCCTTTCAGTTCTGGTAATACTAAACCGATAGCTTGAGCTGCACCTGTAGAAGTAGGTATCATAGACAATGCGGCGCTCCGCGATCTATAGAGATCTCTATGAGAAGAATCCAAAACAGGTTGATCACTCGTATAGGAATGAACTGTCGTCATGTATCCCTTTTTAATACCGAACTCTTTGTTTAGTGTATAAACGACAGGAGCCAAACAATTAGTTGTACAAGATGCATTTGAGATAACGATATCATCCTTTGTAAGAACATTATGATTTATACCATAAACAATCGTCTTATCAGCTCCTCCACAAGGAGCTGACACCAACACACGTTTAGAGCCATTAGACAAATGCGCTAATGCTTTTTCTCTACTTGCAAAGGCGCCTGTACATTCCATAACAACATCAATGCCATCCCACGGAAGCTGTTTTGGATCACGAATAGCCGTTACTTTTATCGGACCAAAACCAACATCAATAACATCTCCTGAAACTTTCACCTTTCTCTGAAATGTTCCATGAACAGAATCATATCGAATTAAATGACCATTTGCTTCTATCGAACCAAGATCATTAATCGCAACAATTTCAATATCTTTATTCCCTGATTCAACAAAAGTACGAAGTATTGCTCTCCCAATACGACCAAACCCATTTATAGCAACTTTAACAGCCATATTTCCTTATCCTAAACTTTTAAAACAATTTATTATATATAAGTTATATAGACTCTACATCATCATTAAACACATGATGCAAGCATCTTTTCTGCAGCAGCTACCACAGCTGCAGAGGTAATACCAAAATATTGGTAAAGCTCTTCGCAAGGACCTGAAGCTCCAAAACCTTTCATACCAACAAAAACACCATCAGTGCCAAGGAAAACATCCCAAGCCTGCTTTAATCCTGCCTCAACAGCAATTTTAACAGGAGATGTACCGATAATTTCCTTTTTATAGGAATCTTCCTGTTCAAAAAAAAGTTCAAAACAAGGTACTGATACAACACGTGTAAGAATATTACGTGCAGTCAATAATTTACAAGCATCAAGAGCTATCTTTACTTCAGATCCAGAAGCAAAAATAGTGACCTGTGCATCAACTGCAGTAACAAGTTCATAAGCGCCATAAGAACAACAATTCTTTTCTTCATACTGAAGACGCACAAAAGGAAGGTTTTGCCGTGATAAAGCGATCCCTGAAGGACGTTTTTTTCTTTGATTGCAACTTGCCAACATTCCAAAGTTTCCACAGAATCAGCTGGTCTAAACATCAAAAGATTTGGAATTGCTCTCAAAGCAGCCATATGTTCAACTGGCTGATGTGTAGGGCCATCCTCACCAAGACCAATAGAATCATGCGTTAACACATGAATAACTCTAATCCCCATCAAAGCCGCAAGCCTAATTGCTGGTCGACTATAGTCAGAAAAAACTAAAAAAGTCCCTGAATACGGAATCAAGCCTCCATGCAATGTTATTCCATTCATTGCAGCAGACATACCATGCTCACGCACACCATAATGCAAATAACGCCCAGAAAAATCACATGCTGTAATAGATCTTGTTTGACTGGTTTTAGTATTATTAGAACCTGTGAGATCTGCTGATCCTCCTATGGTCTCAGGAAGACAATCATTTATTATTTCTAATGCGTTTTCTGATGCCTTACGCGTAGGAATCTCTGGCCTGATCTCAAATAACTTCCTTTTATATTTATCAATTTCTCTATCTAAAGTATCAGGAAGATCACCTGCAAAGCGACGCATAAATTCAGAACGAATCTCTGAACTGACAGAATAAAGATTCTTTTCCCATTCTTCACGTATATGAGTAGAGCGTGAACCAGAGAAACGCCATTCCTCAAGAATATCATCGGGAATACAAAAGGGCTCTGCATCCCAATGCAATACTTTACGAGTAGAACTTAACTCCTCTTTTCCAAGTGGAGAACCATGAACCTTATTAGTTCCTGCTTTAGAAGGTGCACCAAAACCAATGATGGTTTTACAATCAATCATTGTAGGTTTATCAGAAAGACGAGCTTTCTCTAAAGCCAATATAATCTCTTCAGCATTATGTCCATTTACTGCAAGCACATTCCAACCAGCAGCACAAAATCGTGCACCCTGATCAGTAGAATCTGCTAGAGAAACGGGCCCATCAATAGAAATAGAATTATTATCCCACAAAACAATCAATTTATTAAGTTGCAGATGTCCCGCTAATGAAATAGCTTCATGACTAATTCCTTCCATCAAACAACCATCACCAGCAATTACATATGTATAGTGATGTATTAATTCTTTACCAAACTCATCTCGTAATTTACGTTCAGCAATCGCCATTCCAACAGCATTTGCAAGACCTTGACCCAGAGGACCAGTCGTCGTTTCAATACCAGAAGCATGACCATACTCAGGATGTCCTGCTGCTTTCGATTTGATTGTACGAAAATTCTTTATGTCCTCAATCGTCATGTCTTCATAACCCAATAGGTAAAGCAACGAATAAAGCAACATAGAACCATGACCGGCTGATAAAACAAATCGATCACGATTTGGCCACAACGGCTTTTTAGGATCAAAAATCATAAATTGAGTAAAAAGAACAGTAGCAATATCTGCTACGCCCATTGGCAGTCCTGGATGCCCAGAATTTACCCTTTCTATCGCTTCTATTGATAATAACCGTATAGCATTAGCCATATTATTATGTTTTTCAAGATAAATCATTGTAAATTCTCTTTCTAGAGAAGTTCTTACGAACTTTAATATCTAAACGCTACGGAGACCTTTATTATTAAAATAGTATATAACCAAACAAAAAGGTTAACTGTAATAAAGTCTACAACTCAGTTTATATGTAATACACCATTTTTTTAGATTATGGTAATTTTTAGCACTGTTTTTTAACAAGTCACATTTTTGTAGAAGTAAAAAAGAATTAATTTTAAAAATTTTTTATGCTTATCACAAAAATTTGTTTATGGTGCCTAAATAAAATATTTCTATGCGTCACCCATTATGAGTTGTTTAGATCCTCGAATGCCTTTAGAGATGGAGAATTTCAGTGAACCTGTTTCCTACAGAAAAGAAAATTGATATTAATCAGGCAATTGATGAATTAAAGCAAGCGCTTGGCCTATTAGAGAATGCAACTGACGTACAGTCCCAGTTTAAAGAAGAACGTAGTCAAATAGAAAAAGAGGTACGACGAATCCATGCAGATCGTTCACGTCTGGCTCAAGCACTTGATCAATCTGAGTTTCGAGCTAATCGTCTTGAAGAAATAAATCGTGAGGTATCAAGACGATTAGTAACAGCGATGGAAACAATTCGTGCTGTTTTAGATCGCTAAATTGCTAAAAAGGTATCCAGCGTGGCACAAGTAACAGTTAATATAAATGGGAAAAACTACAAAATTACTTGCGAAACAGATCAAGAAGAACGTCTTGTTGATTTAGCAACAAATTTTGACCGATATGTTAGCCACTTACATAAAAAATTTGGTAACATCGGGGATGTGCGTTTAATGGTAATGGCAGGCGTTATGATTATAGACGAAATGACAGAGCTCTCTGTGCGTTTAGAAAAAACTCAGCTGGAACTAGAAACCCTACGTAATAACTATACTGGAGTCCAGAAGAAAGAAGAAGACCTTGTTATAGCATTACAAGATATTACAACCCGTATACGAAACATTGCAATAACTTTGAATAATAATCCATATATAGGCACAGATTAATTTTAAAATAAACTATAAATAGCTGGAATTCAAAAAATTCATCTATATAATTAGAGTTACAACCTGCCCTTCATGACAGGAAAACCAAAATCCTTGGGGCTATAACAATCCTAAGGAGGCTGTCCCTGTTTAAGCTCGTGGGCTTTAATATATGGCTTCCACCTATTTTTTAGGCGCCCAGGATTAATTTATCCATCGGTTGGTGCGGGTTGTACATTTTTTAAATCTAAATATTATTGAGATGGTTAAAAAGTTATGAAATTAATCCCACGTGTTTTAATTATAAAACACTGCTTAATAGGCAATTTTAATTTCTGAAGTATCTTATATTACAAATAGTAATTGCATAAAACATTTATTAAGATTTTCTTTTTTTAAATAAATAAACTCTTGGAATAATTATTATAATTTAATCATTTTTAGGGTTATGACAGTTTACAATGGGTATGCCCTTATCATCTTCGAGTTAACTAGCTACAAGGATTTGCTAATGACCCCAAAAGAATATAAGGCTGCATTACGAAAAGAAAGGCTTATAATCCGTGATGTACTTTCTTCTGAAGAACATCGAGAGAAGAGTGTTGCTATAGCAGTTCATGGGGAAAAAAGCATAAAATTTAACTCTGGAGAAGTTATTGCAGCATTCCATCCGATCCGCTCTGAAGTCAACGTAATCCTGCTGGTTGAAAAACTAAGACAAAAAGGTGCTGTATTATGCTTACCTGTTATTAATAGAAATAGCCTCATTTTTCGACAATACAACGAAGGAGCAATCCTCATCGGTACTGGTTTTGGAACACGAGGCCCAAAATCAAATGCCCCAATACTGAATCCAAAAATTATACTTATGCCACTTGCTGCTTTTGATTCTAAAGGGAACCGTATAGGATACGGTGCCGGATATTATGACACTACTGTTGCTGAAGTACGTTATAAAGGTCAAGATCCATATCTAATAGGGATTGCCTTTGATGTACAGGAAGTCTCTTTTGTTCCAGCTGAACCCACTGATATCCGTCTCCATGCCGTACTGACGGAGAGCGGTCTTAAATATTTTCATTAAAGAGTACTACAAATGAGGCTTCTTTTTCTTGGTGATATGGTCGGAAGAACAGGACGATCTATTGTACATAAAACTGTTCCACGTCTTATTCAAAATCTTAAACTCGATTTTGTTATTGTTAATGGTGAAAATAGTGCTGGCGGCTTTGGTATCACTGAAAAGATTTTTCTTGAAACTATAAACTCTGGCGTTGATGTAATGACCACTGGGAATCATGTTTGGGATCAAAAGGAAGCAATTATATTTTCACAACGCCATAATCGATTTTTACGTCCTGCAAATTATCCTTCTGGTACTCCTGGATACAGTTCCGGTCTTTATTCTGCCAGAAACGGAGCGCGGGTTCTTGTAACGAATATTATGGGACGCGTTTTTATGAATCCTATATTAGACGATCCTTTCAAAACAGCAGAGACAATATTAAAAGATTGTCCTTTAAAAGAACAAGCAGATGTTATAGTTTTTGATTTTCATGCAGAAGCTACAAGTGAAAAACAATGTTTTGCTCATTTCGTTGATGGACGTGTCAGTCTCGTAGTAGGGACACATACTCATGTTCCTACTGCTGACTTTCAAATTCTTGATAACGGCACTGGATATATTTCAGATGTAGGAATGTGTGGAGATTATAATTCTTCTATTGGATTAGATAAGGAAGAACCTCTTAATCGATTTATTTCTCAAATCCCCCATAACAAGTTTACGGTTGCTGAAGGACCAGCAACTTTATGTGGTATTTGTGCTGAAATTTCTGATGTCACAGGATTAACTGAAAAGATTGCTCCTTTACGTATTGGCGCACGACTTTCTGAAACTTTACCAACTTTTTGGACATAAATGAAGCGTGACTCTTTATAAAAGAGAATATTCATCCCAAATTATGAATTTGTACTTCATATCTTCAAAATTTTTGAAAAGGAAAAAAAATATTTATGGCTGGTCATTCACAATTCAAGAACATTATGCATCGAAAAGGACGTCAAGATGCTATGCGATCTAAAATATTTTCTAAAATCGCACGTGAGATAACTGTTGCAACAAAACTGGGCAGCCCGGAACCATCAGAAAATTCTCGTCTACGCCTTGCTATTCAAAATGCTAAAGTTCATTCAATGCCTAAGGATAATATTGAGCGTGCAATTAAAAAAGCACTTGGTAATAATACAGAAAACTATATAAATGTTCGATATGAGGGCTATGGCCCTGGAGGTATTGCAATCATAGTTGAAGCTCTTACCGATAACCGTAATCGTACAGCCTCCAATGTGCGTTCTATTTTTACTAAGTCAGGCGGTTCTTTAGGAGAAACAGGCTCTGTCTCCTTTTGCTTTGAACAACTTGGAGAAATCATTTACAAATCAGCAATTGCCGATCCTGATATAATTATGGAAGCAGCAATTGAAGCAGGAGCTCATAATTTTTTCTTAGAAGACGAAGAATATATTATACATTCTCCGTTTGAAATTATTAGTGATGTTTCTAAAAAACTAGAAGAACTTTTTAATGAAGCCAATAGCGTAAAAATCATCTGGAAGCCTAAAAATCCTATAACAATCTTGGAGGAAGAAAAAATTAAATCTCTATTGAAAATGATGGATCTTCTAGAAGAAGACGAAGATATTCAAAATGTTTACTCTAACCTTGAAGTTCCTAACGAAATGATCGAAAAAGCTCTTATAATTTCATAGATTAAGCATTTTATGATCTGTTACAACGTTTTCTAGATTTTTTCAATGTCATTTTCCGAAGGTAAAAGCGTAAGCTTCCAGCCCAGGCGAATCTGCTTCAATTTTCAAGAGGCCGTTCTTGACCTTAGACTGGCTAATCAGTTCATAGAGTTTATATTGTTCAACATCTAACACACCATTCACAACATCACTGCCTGCTGCTTGACCAAGGGGCTCTCTGTTGAGCGTCAAACGAGCTCTGATAGGCTTACCTCCCTTTGTCCCCAATACCAGAAATACTTTTCCAGAGATGAAATTATATTGTAAGGCTGCACCAGCTGCTTCGGAAGTGACATGCTCCGAACCAACCGTCCACGCACCAGAGAGCGCCCAATGATTAGAAGGAATGAATTTTGGCGCTGTGTAAATTTGTGTAGCATCATGTTTCATATTCTCAACACTAAAGAAATTTTTAGAACGTTTGTACCCTAGGTAAGTCTCAGGTGACTGGTTTCTGCTAATAGCAGCTTTATCTTCTATAACATCAATTTTTTTTTCAAAGCCAAGAAGATAACGAATATTGTTTTCTGTCTCTAAATAGCTACCTTCTCCAAAATGCTTATAGACCACACGCCCCTTCTGATCTATCAAGTAATGTGCAGGCCAATAAAGATTCTTAAAAGAAGTCCACGTATCAAGATTATTGTCAAGTGCTACAGGATATTCGATATGGTATCTGATAATTGCATTATTAACATTCGCCACGTTTTTCTCAAACTCGAACTCCGGCGCATGGATACCAATAATAATCAATCCCTTTTCACGGTAGTCACGATACCATCTTTTAATATAGGGCAAAGTTCTAATACAATTTATGCAAGAATAAGTCCAAAAGTCAATCAAAATAACCTTGTTTTTTAGTTCTTCTATGGTTAGCGGTTTGCTATTCAACCATGTTATCAGACCTATAAATTTTGGTGCAGGATAAGGTGTTTCAAGCGTTCCCTGAAGGCCAGAGACCTTAGAACCAAAAGATTTTTCTATCATCGTAGAAGATGAATCGTTCGAGACTGAAAAGAATTGCGCATCTCCCTCTAAAACCATGAACCCAATAGAGAGCAAGATGATAACACCAAAGACTTTACGAACACTTTCTGTATGCTTTATTAAAAAGCCAAACTTCTCCATCATGCTTTTCCCTATCAGAGAAATCAGTAACATAGGAAAGCTAACGCCAACGACAAAGGACGTTACCATCAAAATCGCGTTAAAATCGTATTTTTGTTGTATTATCTGTACAAGAGCAGCGGAAAGAATAGGCCCTGCACAGGGAGTCCAGACTACCCCGATTAACAAACCGATTAAAATACCGCTAAAAAAACCGTCGTTAGCATTTCTGAATAATCGATGTCCTACATTAGAGAAACGTTGTGTATAAACGCTGAATGTGTCGGACATAGTACTGGACAATAATACAAAACCGCACAGTGCCAGTAAGACAAAAGAACTGTATCTGATAATGTTAAGATTAAAGCCCAATGCCATCACTAAAGTGCGCGACAAGAATGCAAAGGAAGAAAAGGCCATAATGAATCCAAGGATAATACCGAATGGACGCTTCCTCCCACCTTCCACTGACGTGCTTAGTACAATCGGCAACATGGGTAGGATACAGGCACTGAAGATTAATGCCAAACCTTCTAGAAATGATAACCAAATTTCGAAGAAATTCATTCTCTTTCTCTGTAAAGATCAGGATATACTGATTTCAGCTTTTCTAATTTCGGGGTATCATAAACAACAACATAAGGCTGTTTTTTGTGTTGCTTTACATAATTTTGGTGATACTCCTCGGCAAGATAAAAAGTATCAAGCGGCTCGAGATTTGTAACAACAGGAGTTGAAAAAATGTGACGTTGATTAAGAACAGCAATTTTTTCTTCTGCTTCATTCTTTTGTTCAGAGGTTTTGTAAAAAATTACTGAACGATATTGCAGGCCATAATCTGGACCTTGATAGTTGAGTTGCGTCGGATCGTGGGCAACATTGAAATAAACATCTAACAACTTTGAAAACGAGATTTGTGAAGGATTATAAGTAACTTGAACAACCTCTACATGTTTTGTCTTACCACTGCTAACAATATCGTAATACGCCTCCTGTTTCTTTCCACCTGCATAACCAGAAACAACATCAATCACACCTTTTGTATGCTTAAACACAGCTTCCATACCCCAAAAGCATCCCCCTCCCAATACAATGGTTTTGGTGACTGGCATGATTATCTGATTGGTTTCGATACCTGATTCTACTGCATAGGCTTTTACACAAAAACAAACCCTAAAAGCTAGTGCTATCAACAGAGAAATTTTAACAGCTTCTGCTCTGGATACATTCTTCATCTCATGATCTCTTGGGAATAAAAGTTAACACTGCACCATTATTGCAATAGCGTAAACCTGTAGGCTGGGGCCCATCCTCAAATACATGACCTTGATGACCACCACAACGTGCACAATGATACTCCTTACGGGCTACACCAATCTTATAGTCCATACTAATTTCAACATGCTTTGGGATGACATCAAAAAAACTTGGCCATCCTGTACCAGAATCGAATTTTTGGGTAGAAAGAAACAAAGGAAAGCCGCAACCAGCACATATAAATGTCCCATCACGATGTTCATCAAGCAAAGGGCTTGTAAAGGGATATTCCGTCCCTTCCTGACGTAAAATAGCATATTGTTGCTTTGTAAGTTTGCTTTTCCACTCTTTATCAGAAAACGTCATTTTTTCTACCATATCAGCTGCAAAAACCTTGATGTAAGGCACAAACACGGCTAAAAGAAAACTTTTGGAAATCCATTGAAGAAACTGCTTACGTTTCATGGCTATTCACTCAATAATGTTTCAATACCTGAGATGAATGATACTGACATTTAAAAATGTTTATGTTCTTGTAATCTTCTCCGTGTGAACTGATTAACGTAATACGTAACATAATGGTAGAGACTTTTTTCGCCAATTATTTACTGATGTAACTTTTAGCGCGTACAGCTTATCCAATGAAACAGATGTAATAAAATCAAGATCCATTACTGGTCTCTCAATTATATTAATAATACAACAAAACGAATAAAGTATCAAATAATTATACAGCTTTTAATATAAAAACTTATTGTATAATTTTTCTATGATTATATTAGCTTCACTTCTTAATGCTCTTATATGATATTTAAAACTAAGCAGGAACTTGTTACCAATAGCTTTCTTTCTCAGGATATGTTGTTGTTGAAGTTTTACCTTGTACTAAGAAGCCTCAATACCCTGCTCGACCTCTCAAAACTATCTTCCATGAATGAGAGGAAGTAAAAACAGTCTCTGAATTTGATAAAATCAGCATAATTTCTTGCTAAAAGAATCAGTTACAAGTTTTTATTTTATGTGTATGTTTAGTATTGATGGGGGTTGATCTTGCTGAAATTAATCAACTAAGCTGATAACTACTATTATGAATGAAAAGAAATAGATATGAATTTCTATAAAAATACTCTCTTATTTATCGGAGGTGGGATAGGTACACTTGCCCGCTATGGTCTGTCGATGTTAGCATTGCCAATAAGCAAAGATTTCCCGATAAACACCATGATCATTAATATCACAGGCTCGTTTATCATTGGCCTTTTCGGTACGTTGACGCTAGCCAGCGGTAAATTTCCAGTTCCTGAAGATATCCGCCTGTTCGTAATGGTAGGATTATGCGGTGGCTTTACTACGTTCTCTTCATTCAGCCTACAAACCCTCGATTTAATCAGGAATGGATTAATAATTAGAGCACTTGTTAACATTGGTCTTTCTGTTATTCTCTGCCTCTGTTCTGTTACTATTGGCCATGTTACCGCCAATTATCTCAACGGAAGAGTAATATAAATTACGCAGCTCGATATTAAGTATCAGAAAAATTTAATTTCCTATTTTACTCATTCACTAGCATCAAACACCAACAAAGTGACTCAAAAAGTTAAATGGCGGAGAGGAAGGGATTCGAACCCTCGATACGGTTCCCCATATACGCCCTTAGCAGGGGCGCGCCTTCAGCCACTCGGCCACCTCTCCAATTAAGGTGAATAAATTTATTAACGTAGATAATCAAGGGCTTTATTACGTTTTTTTAAAAAATAAGCATAGTTATCCAGGAATCAATCCTGAAATTTTTTAGTCCAATAAATCCAACATACAACATTCCTGAAAATTAATAGTTGGTAACAAAAAAATAATATTTGAATATATTATAAAATACACTACAAACTAGTGGTAATTTTAGTATTTTGATTAAAAAACTCATGGATATAATATATGTTCGTAATAAAAAGAGTTTATTCAGGAAAGAAAATACATCTTTCTTTTGACGACGGTCCTCATTCTAGAAATACGAAGATAATACTTGACATACTTGAGAGGAATAACATTAATGCCACATTCTTTGTGATTGGCGAAAAAATAAAAAGGAACAAAGATATTATTGCTATGATCTATTCTGGAGGACACAGAATTGGTTGTCACCTATTCCAGCATTATGATATGACAACATTAAGTGACAGGAGTATAAGAAACCAAATACAGATGTTCGAGAATGCTTTATCGCCCTTTGCTCCAATAGATCGTATATTAAGGCCTCCCTATGGAGCACATTCTAAAAGAACAGATAGAATATTACATTCAATGGGATATCACATTTTATTTTGGAATGTTGATACCGAAGACTGGAAGAGACATCAGGGATGGGTTGATTTCGGGATGAGACAAATAAGAAATTTAAATGAGTGTTTAGTTTTAATGCATGATATCCATTATACTACAGCCAATCAGTTAGAAAAATTCATAAAAGAAATTAAAGAGATCGGTGATGCTTCGTTTGTTGATCTTGAGGCTATTACAGGAATTCCAAAACCAAATACTATAACAAAAATTTAAGTATTATTAAAAAATCATAGGCTGTAAAAAGATAAAGAGGATTTTAGATAATGCGAGACATAAGCACTCGGAATTACACTAAAATTTTGATTAACTTATTAAAGAGTCATAAAAAAATTGATCCTGTATAAGGATAAAAAATTCTTGAAAGCATCATATCTAATACGAGTTATTTTTTCAAATACAACATGCAATCAACAAGATTTCTTTTACTCTCTACAATATCTCTTATTATATTCATTATTGTATTTTTAATGACAATACAAAATCAAATTTTCATTAAATCATTTTCTCAAAAGCAAAAAAAAATATCAAATCAAGATATTCAATATACTGGCTTACCTTTCATAATTGATGGTGATAGTCTCGAAATTGGAGGCAAACGTTTCAGACTTTTTGGAATTGATTCTCCAGAATTCGATCAACTCTGTACAAAAAAAGGTAAGCAATACTCATGTGGGAAAGAATCTACAATTGCGCTGAAAAATCTTATTAAGAATAAAACTATTAATTGTACAAAACAAAATGTAGATTCTTATCAACGAATTCTTGTTATTTGTTTTTTAGATCAAATAGAAATTAATCGCTGGATGGTTATAAATGGATATGCATTAGCCTATCAACATTATTCAGACCGCTACATTAACGATGAAATTAAAGCCAGAATGTTGAAAGTTGGTATATGGTCCGGATCTTTTGAGAAGCCCTGGAAATACCGTCATAAAAAGCATAACACTATACTCTTATCTAGGTAGGTATATGAATTTTTCATTTCATATACAATTACTCAATTTTCAATAAAATATCTGACAATAAATGAGTGATAATAGTTACACATGCTGGTGTTATTTTTTCTGAAGCAATAATCTGTGCAATCTTGTTGTTTATTTTCTGAATCTCTTCTTCTTGTAACATTTTGATCACTGAATTATTTGTGATAAGCGCCTTAGAAATTATTTTATGTCGTATAGAATATACCCAATCAATTTCTGCGGATAATGCAAGATTTTCATAATGCTCTTCAACCGTAATCTTATTGGCCTTAGAAAGCAATTCATCAATATAAAAACTTTCTGAAACAGCACACCACATTTCTAATACCTTGAATAAAGTAGCCTTACATTTCTCAGAAATTTCTATTAAATCAGGAACTATTATTAAAAACTGCATTTGCACAATTTTTTTAGCCAAATCATGTGGAACTTGATCCGCAATCATTTGATCTACTTTAGAATTAAAATCTTCTAACCACTTTACTGGAACTTTTTCTGTTAGAAGATTATTCAATTTATGAAATGCTGTACTCAACTTCTTTACAGAAGTATCTATACTGCCTAAAAATTCTTTATTCTTAATAAGCACATATGTAAGTTTTTTAAAAATAAATCTAATCTCTTCATATATTCTATTTTGGAACTCTCCACTAATTTTATTATCAAGACTATCGACTTCCATCCATAAAGACTCTAACCCATAGCCCTCATAGGCAATAGTTGCAGCACGAACAACATTTACAGGAGAAGAATCTGTTGCTTTTGCTAAACTCACAGCAAAACAAGGTCCTCCATAATTAATGATAGCGTTAGCCAAAACTGCTGCAATTATTTCCCTTTTTAGTTGATGGTTTATAATATCATTAGCATATAACTTATGCATTTTAAGTGGGAAATAATTAAACAGTAACTTTAAAAACCATGGATCATCTATTAAATCATTCTGCATTAAGTGTTCTGATAATGTTAGCTTTGCATAAGAGAGTAAAACACCTATTTCTGGTCGTGTTAGTGGTTTTTGAGAACGACATCTTTCCTTAAAAACATTAGCATCTGGCAAGTTTTCAATCTGTCGATTAAGAACTCCTTCTTCTTCAAATACATTTATAAGTTGTGAGAACTCTCGCATCATAGAAATACCTCTACGTTGCTCTAAAGATATCGCTAACGATTGAAGATAATTATTACGCAAAACAATATCGATTACTTCGGAAGTCATTGATATTAATAATCGATTACGCTTTTGTAAGGTAAGTTTTCCATCTCGCATAGCAGAGGCTAATGCAATTTTTATATTAACTTCCAGGTCAGAAGAATTTACTCCTCCCGAATTATCAATCGCATCAGAATTAATACGTCCACCATTTAATGCATAAACAATACGACCTTGTTGCGTAACTCCAAGATTAGCTCCTTCACCAATAACTTTTGCTTGCACTTGATCTGCACTAACACGTATTAAATTATTTGCAGGATCACCAACCTCAACATCTAGCTCCTGTGGTGAAGAAATATAAGTTCCAATTCCACCAAACCATAAAAGATCAACTGGCGCTTTCAAAATAGCAGACATAATTTCAAAAGGAGTAACAATTATCTTCGACATTCCAATAGCATGAGCTGCTTCAGGAGTTAATTTTACAGATTTCACTTTCCTTGAAATAATCATCCCTCCCTGAGAGAGGATTTTTAGATTGAAATCTTGCCAGCTAGAAGAGGATAATTTAAAAATACGATTACGTTCAGAAAAAGTAGTTTCCATATCAGGATCAGGGTCTATAAAAATATCTCGATGATCAAAAGCAGCAATAAGTTTAATCTTCTTAGATAAGAGCATACCATTACCAAATACATCACCTGACATGTCACCAATTCCAACAACTGTAAAAGGCATGGATTGGATATCGATATTCATTTCCCGAAAATGTCTCTTTACTGCCTCCCATGCTCCTCGAGCAGTGATGCCCATTTTCTTATGATCATAGCCACTAGAACCGCCTGAAGCAAAAGCATCCTCTAACCAAAAATTCATTTCCTTAGCTAATTTATTTGCTGTATCTGAAAATGTTGCAGTTCCTTTATCTGCTGCTACCACAAAATAAGGATCATCATCATCCAATCGAATGATATTTGGAGGAGGCAGAATTCTTTGGTTTTCAATATTATCCGTTAAAGACAATAATGCACGAATATAAATCTTATACGCTTCATGCCCAGCATTAAAAATTTCATTCCGGCTTCCTTCAATGGGCAATTTTCGAGGATAAAAACATCCTTTTGCTCCCACAGGAACAATCACTGCATTCTTAACTCTTTGTGCCTTTACCAGACCTAACGCTTCAGTACGATAATCTTCTGCTCGATCTGACCACCGTAATCCTCCTCGAGCTATTCTACCAAAACGCAGGTGCACTCCTTCTACTTCTGGCCCATACACGAATATTTCACGAAATGGTCTTGGCTCGACTAAGGTATCAATTTTAGATGGATCTAATTTAAAAGAAAGTAACCCATTATTTTGAAGATTCTGAAAATAATTAGTCCGCACAGTAGCCATAATTAAATTAACATAACGCCGTAAAACATTATCTTCATCTAGATTAGGAACTAATAACAAGCATTTATTAATTTCCTTCAAATGTTGATTCGTGCGTTTTTTTCGTGTTGTATTTGATAAAATTGGATCAAATCGATCTCGAAATAACAAGAAAATAAGCTTGCTAATTAAAGGGTTTTTATTTAAAGCCAATGCGATAAAATCTTGCGACAATGTTATAGATGTTTGTCGAAAATAACGAGCATAAGAGCGCAAAACATTAACTTCATAGACTCTTAATCCTGATAAAATCACCAAACGATTGAATAAATCATCATCTACTCGACCTTGAAAAATAATCTTGAAAGCCTCTACAAGGTCTTTACTGCAACGTCCAAGATCAACATGTAAACTATTAGCTGCTGGCTCTAATTCCATTTGATATAATATAACAAACCGTTGGCCTCCCTTACCAACAACACCAATTTTAAAAGTATCCTCACTAATTACAGTGAAACCTAAATTCTCAAGAAGTGGTACACGCCGTGATAAAGATACATGATTATCTGCATGAAAAATTTTTATCTGTATGCTATTATCTTTTTTATCTAAAAAGCGAATACACAACTCCTCTTTACCGCTGGCACAAGTTATAATATACTTTAAATCGTCAACTGCTTGTTCTGGAGAAAAAATATCACGAAAAGCTTGATTAACCAACAAACTTGGAGCCCCTGCTCCTGCAAGCTTCTTAAATTTCTCTTCCCAACGCGTAACTAATGAGGCAACTACTGTCTCAAGCTTTTCCTGAGAAGGACGTGGTGTACGACCTCCTGAACGACCTATAATAAAATGAATACGCGTCAGTGGTTCTTCAAGAAAACTCGGGTAAATAGCTGACACGTGGCCTTCATAAACTTCAGAAAAATAATCACCAATCTTTTCGCAAACGACAGAATTAAAGTCCTCACGAAATACATAAACCAAAATAGAAACAAATCGATTGAATCGATCAATACGAGGTAAAACTCTTACATGAGGACGCTCTGAAAGCTCATTAATCTGTTCACAAAAAGATGACAAGAGAATTGGATCAATTTGAAAAAGGTCATCCCGTGGATAATAATCCAGTGTATTTTGTAACACACGACTATAGTGACTTGCAGGATCAAAACCAAAATGTTCTTTTACTTTAACAATCTTTGCACGTAGTAGTGGGACTCTCGAAGCGTTTTGTAGATAAGAAGAATACGTAAATAACCCGACAATACGTAATTCACCTATTACCTTCCCCATGGGATCAAAACACTTAATGCCTATGTAATCCACGTATTTCCCTGAAACAATGGATTTAAGATTAGATTTGGCAATAATTAATAAATCAGGACCTTCTAAAAAATCACAAACCTCAGGTGTCATGAATGGTGTTTCTTGACAAAACCTAAACACAAAAACCTCAGGATCAGTTAAAATACCGAGTCCTGTTTGTTCATTACTTTTCAGTTTCAATGATTTTTTTTCTCGTATGAGAGTATAATGTCTCATACCAAAGATTTTAAAATTACCATCTCTCAACCAATTAAGAAATTCTAATGCTTCATCTATTCCTACATGATACCGAACAGCTTTTAAACTCATAAAAGATTGACTTACTTTATCTAATTGAGCTAACATTTCTTCTGAATCTTTTGCTACCAATCGTACTTTTCTGACAATTAAAGGTAACTTTTCCTTAAGAGCTAATGACTCTGAATGCGAAATTTTTGTAACATGAATCTGTATAAAACTCATCTGAGTTGAGTTTTCTTGAGATTCAAAAGGAGAATATAATTGCGGAGCACAGTCATTTTTCCAGACTAAAACTGGATGAACTGCAAGCATTAAATCCCAGCGACGGCTTGTTATTTCTGCCATCACTGATTGATAAAGATATGGAATATTGGCTGCAACAATCGTTATTATACTAACGGCTTTCTCAGAAGGAGTAACTCCTTCAATTTCACTGATATCTATGTAAGGTTCATTAAAATCCCAATTTTTTAAATGTGTATAGGCAGATGCACAAACCAATGCAAGCATTGATGGTGTATATTTTTTAAGGTCATCAAGGATTGCCCTACCCAAAAGAACATCTGCACTAACAGATGAATACCCCAAACGACTTATCTCACCTTCAGTCATTTCAATAATTCTATCTCGTTTCAAATCTCGTGAAACCACTACTATTATCCTTAAGCCAATGAACTTTAATTAAAAAATATATTATCAGACTTTAAAAAATATTAGTATTTTATTTAATATTTTCATTAAATCTTCATGCTTTATACTAAATAACTTAATATTAAAAAAAAATTATAAATATTCTAAAAAAGAATATAGAACTATTCTGTAGAATAAAATCTTGACAAATCTTTATAAGTTGTTCAAAAAATCAATAATGTTTAGGCATATTTTTTTATAGACAAATTAAATCTTTGATGAATACGAAAAAGGTATAAATTTATGCTATACTTCCCGGAAGTATTACTTCATCGCTATCGTGATTTTATTAAAGAACGTTACGATCATAAAAAGTTTCATGCCCTTGCTGATCGACAAACCCCCGAAATAATGATTATTTCCTGCTGTGATTCTCGTGTTGCACCTGAAACAATCTTTAATTGTGAGCCAGGAGAAATTTTTGTAGTTCGAAACGTTGCTAATATTGTTCCTCCTTATCAACCAGACAGCTATCATCATTCAACTTCTGCTGCCATTGAATTCGCAGTGCAAGAACTTTGTGTCAAACATATTATTATCATGGGACACGCTGGTTGTGGAGGCATTCGAGCTCTTCTAAATCCAGAGAATAAACCACTTTCTCCAGGAGATTTTATTGGTCAATGGATGGATATCTTGCGCCCTATAGCTGAACAAGTTAAAATCGACAATTCCATAGAAAAACAAGAAAAAGTAGAAAAAATATCCATTATAAATTCTCTCAATAATTTACGTAGTTTTCCTTGGATACGCGAACGAGAACAGAAAAATCTGCTGCATTTACATGGTGTATGGTTTGATATTTCATCTGGAAAATTAAGGATATTAGATTCTGAAACAAAAGAATTTATTTGTTTGTCACTTTAATATAATTCATTATATGCATTAAACTTAACTTATCAGGAATTAATGGCGAAAATTTCTAATACCAGTAAAAATCATTGCAATATTATGATTATCTGCCATTTCGATTACTTCAGAGTCACGCATTGAACCCCCAGGTTGAATAACTGCAGTTACACCAATCTTAATTGCCTCCAAAAGACCATCAGCAAAAGGATAGAATGCATCAGAAGCCACAACTGCTCCTAATGTCAAAGATTCTTTTAATCCCATCACTCTAGAAGCTTCTTTAGCTTTCATACCTGCGATACGCGCTGAATCTACTCTGCTCATTTGTCCCGCTCCTATGCCAACTGTACATTTCTCTTTGACATACACGATAGCATTTGATTTAACATGCTTTACCACTCTAAAAGCAATTTTCATATCTTCAATTTCCTGCCGGGTTGGAAATCTCTTGGTAACTATCTCAAACTTCTGATCTTCTAATATACTGTTATCCCGCGTTTGGATTAAAAAACCACCTGCAACAGTCTTGACCAAAGTACCCAGAGAATGAGGATCTGGTAACCCACCAACTTCTAAAAGACGTATATTCGGTTTTTCTGCAAAAATTTCTTTAGCTTCCTTAGAAATTACTGGCGCTATAATCACTTCTGTAAAGAGCTTTACAACTTCTCGTGCCGTTTCTGCATCCAAATCACAATTAAATGCTACAACTCCCCCAAAAGCAGATATAGGATCACATGCTAATGCACGACGATAGGCTTCAACACACGTTAAAGCTACTGCTACACCACATGGATTAGAATGTTTAACAATTACACATGCAGGTTCTAAACTTGGATGAAATTCTGCTACAAGCTCATACGCAGCATCTGCATCATTAATATTATTATATGATAACTGCTTTCCTTGTACTGAAACAGCAGTGGTAACACCAGGACGATGTTCCCCTGTTGCATAAAACGCTGCTTTTTGATGCGGATTTTCTCCATACCGCATTTCCTGCAGTAAATGGCCTCCTATAGTATAATCTCGTGAAGGATTAATATTGGAAAAATTTTCAAACCAATTAAAAATCATAGTATCGTATAAAGCAGTTCTTGCAAACGCTTTAGCGGCCATTTTCTGACGAAAATTATAAACGGTTCCTCCATTATTTTCATTTAATTCAGAGAGAAACTGAGGATAATCTTCTGGATCTGTCAATACAGTTACATAGGCATGATTCTTAGCAGCAGCTCTGATCATTGTTGGACCACCGATATCAATATTTTCTATTATTAACTGATAATCAGATTGTTCACGGCAAATTTTTTCAAAAGGATAAAGATTTGAGACAACAAGATCTATTTCTTGTAAATCATGCTCATTCATAGTAATAATATGGTTTTCATCATCTCGTATACACAGAAGGCCTCCATATACTTTTGGATGTAACGTTTTTACTCTACCGTCCATTATTTCTGGAAACTCAGTAAAGTCTGAAATATTCATGACAGGAATCTTTTCTGTCATAATCAAATTATAAGTTCCACCCGTAGATATAAGCTGAATACCCCTTTCATGTAATGCTCGGGCAAAATCAACAATACCTCTTTTATCATAAACAGATAAAAGAGCTGTTTTAATTGGAACATTTTTACAAGGAAGCTCTTTTATAGGCAAAGATTGCATGAAATTAATCCATCAAATATGAAAAATAATATTTCCTTAATATCACAAGGAAAGCATTACGGGAATCATCAAATCGTTGGACGACGTGAAAAAAACCATCGAATTGAATTTTTCTCTTGAAGGGAAAAATTAATTTCAATTTGTTCACTTCTTCGTACTCCGGAGAGATCAGCAAAAAAAATATCTTCAGAAATAAGAACTTGATTACTAGGAGATGAGAAATGCCAGATTTCACCATCAGGACTTTTTAACAATACACTTTCACTATCATAACTCATCAATTTAATAAGAGGATGGACATGAAAGCGTGCAGTGGCTTTTATATTCATTGTCATCTCAGAATGCTTTGAGTTTATTCTCATCAATCTATCCCGTCCACTAATTAATGTTCCACTGACATTAATATTAATCATACGTTCATGTATTAAACCAAAATTATGCCTATAGCCATCATGAGTAGCAATTAAACTTTCTTGATCGCCTTCTATAACCTTACGACGAATATTGACTTCGGAAACTCCTGAGAGGACAATTGGTCCAGTTAAATGTGACGAAGAAAAATGATTAGAAGACTTATCATTCAATGTAACTGTAGAATGAGCAGCCGTAATACGGGAAATCTTTTGAAAACGTTTTTCTGAAAATCTAGAAGTCCCCGAGTTAATAATAAAACGATGCTTCCCTGATGAAAATTCAAAAGAAAGACAACCAGAATGAGCTACTTGAGAAAGCTCTACTGAAGACTGTCTTCCTGTATCAACAATGATAACAACTGAACCAGCACAAAGCCTCTGATAACCACCACGAGGTAATTCTCTGCAAGAGTTGCCTTTTGTTTCGTCATAATGCAGCACTGTTACAAGTTCTGGAGCCAACGATGAAGTGGCTCCATTAAAAAGTGCTAAATCACCATCTTTATGTCGAAAAAACCGTAAAGCTGGATACATACGACTGATTGCTATCAGAAGTTTCTGAGGTATATTCTGTTCAAATCTTATACACGCCTCTTTTAATGGCAAGAAATCAAGCAACAACTCTAGAATGGTACATGGGTTGCGAGATATATGAGTTCCATCATGAAGAATTTGTCTTTCTATCTCTTTATCAAGGTTGCGAATAATTTTCTCTCTTACTGATGCAGATGTTCGTATAGAAATAGATGCTATTGCTAATGCAATATATGCTCGTAATCTTATTACACCATCTGGTGTATATGGCACAATAGCATCAAGATAACGTATATGAAGTGATAAGCTTTTCATGAACAATGTATAGAATTGATTATCTGCTCCTTTCATAATAACTGGCGAATGAGATAGCCATGCAATAATACGATTCGTTACAGCTTCAGTTGTCCAAGCAATACCTTTTAAAGTTTGTCCATGTTTTTTTATCCAGTCATTAACAAGCAAACGCGCAACAGCACAATTAGAACCTGAAGGCTCTGCCTGAAAATGACGAAGCCACGAGAAACCATGTAATGCCTTACCAAACTCCTGCGTTGGAACTTCTAAGCCAAAAGGTGATGTTCCTTTTAAAAACAAGCTTCTTCCTTCTAATGAAAAACGTCCCTCGAGTAACTCTCTTATGAAAAGTGGATCAATACTACGCAAATCTGTTGGCGCAACAACCAATTGCTCAGATACTCTAATCCATCGACAAATAATTTGAAACCATATGCACACAAAGGCAATCATGAAACGTCTTTGTATTTGAATCAATGCAAACAAGAAACGCCGATACTGGAAAGCGAAATCTTTCAAAAAAATCTCCTAAATTCTGAAAGGAAAACTCCTTCGGCATTGAATTTAATGATAACATACAGATTATGTTAAACTGAGATATTAATTCAAAATGATATCTTTGGCCTACAAACAAAAGATTTTTAATTCATATAACAAAATACAACCGTGCAAAATCCATTGCTCCTGATTAAAATTGTATAAATATATTGAGAACAACACAAAAATACCCTTCCTCAGAGGAACAATATTTTTAATACCAAGAAATATTGAGATTTTAAGAAAATCATTATCAAAAAGTTAGAAACCGAAGACATTTCTTGTTTTCAAATTCATATTCACTTCGAAAAAATATGTTTTTCAATAACAGCAGTTAACATAAGAAATCCTATTTTATATTTTCATACACACATGTTATTCTTTATCTTTGAATTTAAAAAAAATAATGATATGATCATATCAAATCTTCAATATTCTTTACTGATCTTTATTAATATTATTAAGCAATAATAAATTTTTAATATCTACAGGAGCATTGAAATGTCATCTTCTATACCTCAAGAATTAATGTCTCAGTCTACTCTTATGAAGAAACTTTCATCTCATGCTTTAAAAGCTTTAGAAGAAGCAAGAAACCGTAAAGCTAAGGAAGAAGCTCTAGAATTACCTCGAGAAATAGGCGGACGCGGAGGCCTAGATCCATCTAGATTTGGTGATTGGGAAAAAAATGGTATTGCGATAGATTTTTAACTATTCGATCACTGAAAATTTAGCGTAATTTTCTAAGAAATTCTGATTTTAAAATATAAGTTGCTTTCTAGAAAAAAATATTTTGAATAAAAATTATTACGATGTTGATTAAAGTTACAAATACCACTTTTACTTGAAATTTTAAGGTATTCTGAACAATTATAACCCAACTACCTAAGCCAAAAACATATCATTTCTTCTCAAATGACTTTTTTCTTATTAAGACAGCTATCGTTATGTAAACGTAGCATCATAAAATATCACAACATCATCAAGTGCCCTGAGCCATTCCTCTAAAAAATTAAAATAACTTAAAAACTCCACGAAAAACTCATACACAGTACTATACAACTTTCTCTATTCTGAAAAATACTGCAAAAAGAAGCAAAATATATATAATATTCCTATATCACATTTAATTAATCAAATAAGCTAGAAACAGATTGTTCTTGAGATGTTCTCAAAATTGCATCCCCCAAAAAAGCTGCAGTCGTAATAACACGCATATTAGAAGGATAATTCACATTTTCATTACGCTGTATAGAATCAGTAATAACTAATTCTTTTAATTTAGAGGTTGAAACAAGATCGATTGCAGAACCAGAAAGAACCCCATGTGTAATATATGCAGTAACACTAGCTGCTTTGTGATTCAGTAACGCTTCAGCTGCATTACATAATGTACATCCAGTATCAACAATATCGTCAATAAGAATACAATCTTTTCCTTCCACTCTCCCTATTATATTCATAACTTCAATTTCTCCTGGGCGTTCACGTCTTTTATCAACAATTGACAATAAACAATCCAGTCTTTTGGCAAGAGCGCGTGCACGCACCACACCTCCAACATCCGGAGAAACAATCATCACATTAGAAATATCATAATGCTGTTTTATATCACGCACCAAAATAGGCGCGGCGTATAGATTATCAGTCGGGATATCAAAAAACCCCTGTATCTGACCAGTATGTAAATCTAATGTCATAACACGGTCAGTTCCAGCTTCGGTGATCAAATTTGCTACAAGTTTAGCCGATATAGGAGTACGCGGACCAGGTTTCCGATCCTGACGAGCATAACCAAAATAGGGGAAAACCGCTGTAATTCGCTTTGCTGAAGATCGACGCATAGCATCAACCATAATCAACAATTCCATTAAATGATTATTAGCAGGAAATGACGTAGACTGAATAATAAAAATATCTTCACCTCTTACATTTTCCTGAATCTCTACGAATACTTCCTGATCAGGGAAACATTTCACATTTGCTCTTCCCAGAGGTAGATCCAAATGATCACAAATAGCTTGAGCGAGATTTCTATTAGAATTACCTGCAAAGATCTTCATATCGTCCTAATGTACCTATTATTTTCTGTTTTAATTACTATAATTTTATATTTATGATTGCAACATTTGTAAAAAGCTTCTTCAGATGACATCTGCATTAAAAAAGATAATTGTAAGGCTATTTCATAGTCTTGAACAAAAATTCAAACTATACTTCTTCTTTAAAAGAAATCTAGATACGATATCAATTCTATTCATTAAAAAATTTTTCTAGTTTTGAGCTTGTTTCCAAAGAACAAAATCTGACACGGTATGCACAACAATGTTTTGAAAAACAGAAGTTGGTATCTTATCCCTCACATCATAAGACAATCCTTTAATTGACTCCTGCCCCTGGAAACGATGCAACTGAATACCTCCTTGACTAAGAACGTCCCAAACATAAATAATAGTTACCAATCCTTTTTCTAGAGAAGATATAGAAAAATATCCTTTAAGGATATAATTACTATTCAAATCATTAGCGTTTTTAATAATTAATCCCCGTTTTTTTGCGGTTATGCCAAGTTGCTGAGACAAGAAAAAAGCTTCCCCCTGCGAGACACCTACAATAGGAAGCAATCGAATAGTTGTCCCTTTTTCTAAAAAAACGAGTTTTTGTGCACTACCAATGAAATATTATCAATTTTTGGGTTATTATTTTTAACTTCCTTTATCTGAGACTTGGATTCGATCGTATTCTTATGAACTTCTTGAGATGTTTTTATGCGACGCTTTAATTTTTTGCGTGATGTCAACCGTTTAGATGAAGAAATACCTACATTCCCCCTAGGAACATAGCTGTCTGTATTATCAAAGCCACATGAAACAATAAAGAAGCACAGGAATGCTATTAAAGATTTTTCTAAATATATTTTTAATATCTTTACAAAAATCTTTTTTCTATTAGCACGCTGCATTGTTTTACTGTTTTCTTCCTCTGAGAATACAAAATGATTAGAAAAGATACGCACCTATTTTTTTATATTTCAGCTTAAAATCCAATCAATAGATCCCAATTTTTACATTCTTTTAGTGTGACTATTTTTTTAAATTTCATAATCAGCATTATTATAAAAGTATAAGAACACTCTATGTTTTAGAACTTATAGGTTGTTTTTAGTTAAAGATTTACTACTCATTGTAAAAATTCATGAAATAGAAAAACTTTTTATATTCTTTGATAACAAATCTTTAATTTTTAAAAATGATGATGATATATCATTGACCGAAGATACGTTAGATACGCTTTTCAAGGTATTTTTTTAACAGGAAAAAGCTTGTATTATTTTAAAAACCTTCTATGTATAAATGACATTCATAAAAAGTAGACTACAAAAAAATCTATGTGAGCAGTATCGCTGAGAGTTGTCTTCCATAGTCGGTTTCTCCTGCATGTAAAGATCTCCGATAGGAAAAAAAATTAGAGTGTTCTTTATAAGTACATCTTTCAAGACTTGTGGCCTGAACTCCTAACGTACTAAGTTTTCTTAAAACAAGAGATGGTAAATCAAACATAAAATAGGATTCTTTAAGTGAAGGACAAAAAAAATCTTGATACGAAATATCATATGCTAAAAACTGTTTTACAAATTCTGGACCTACTTCATAATATGCCGAGGTAATGGATGGACCAAGGCAGGCGATAATCTGTTCCTGAATGGCACCAAGACTTACTATCTTTTCTACAGTATTTTCAAGTATACCAGATAAAACTCCTCGCCAACCAGCATGCGATGCACCAATAATACGCTTGTTAGGATCAACAAAAAGCACAGGAACACAATCAGCAGTCATAACGCCTATGATTACATTCATCTTATCCGTTACAAGCCCATCAGCTTCAATCGGCATCTTTTTATCATAATCAGCATCTAAAATTGCTACAGTTGCTGAGTGAACCTGTTGTGCTGTAATTAATTTATTTACAGGTAGAGAAAACCAAGAAGCGATATAAGAACGATTTTCTATCACTTTTTTATCATCATCCCCAGCAGAAAAACTAACATTCAAACTGGAATAAACGCCCTCTGAAACACCAGAATGCCGCTTAAAAAAACCATGGATAACTCCTTGAATACTTGAAATAGAAGGAGAGAGTAATGGCTTGGCGGAGAATAGGACTTTCTTCATTATTTACCTTAAACATCGTCTCAATATCTAGAAAAGATGCCTTTATGTCATTGATATTATATTAATGGCATAGGTTCTACTTTAGGAGAAGAAATCATTAAAACCTTAAATAATTGACCCATATTTCTATTCTGAATACCTGTCAAACGTTCTACTTCTTCAAAAACAGTTCTTTTTTTGTTGTATTCCTTGCAAGCACATTCGCTCTTTGCCAAATACCAAGACCTCTTAGAAATCTCTCCTGCGTTATGCAGTCATGAACCTGAATGTCAAAATTAGATGCTATTTCTGCTAACTGTTGAAAATCAACATGGCTTGTGAGATCAGCTTCGCCAGGATGCGCGAGTGGAGAATCATATCTATGCTCTTTAACTGCCTGCAAAGTATCACCAAAACCACTCACAATATGCCCATAATCAATTATAACAGCTACACCTCCCCCACACAATAATCTCTGAGCAATTGCTTTGATTACTATTTGACGAATTAGAGACGTTTCAAATATTTTCCCTAAAGGCCATTTCTTTTTATCAGGGAGAATAGCGCAATTTGCTTCCTGATTATCTAAACAAAAAGCAAGGCCGTTATCATTATTAAGACCAACCATACGTTCGTAAATGCCTTTTTCTGTTAAAACAAATTGTTTAATAGGTATACTATCAAAGAATTCATTAGCAACTAAAAGCACAAAACCTGAAGGAACATAATCAACACTATTATGCCAGTGTATCTTTGATAAATACTTAGACAAAACCTTTTTTTGTATGGCGATTAATCGCTTACTCATTTCAATCAAATGAACGGATAACAGATTAAATAATGCAGGTTCCAATTTAACAATGACCCGCAAAATATCAGACATCATAGTTCCTCTACCAGGACCAAGCTCTACTAATCTTACAGAATCTGGGCGACCATGAGATTGCCAGGAGTAAACGAGAAAAACTGCTATCATTTCACCAAATAACTGACTTATCTCTGGAGCAGTGATAAAGTCTCCGGTAGGACCAAATGGCTCACATATATTGTAGTAACCATACTCTGGGTCTGAAAGACAAAGAGAAAAAAATTTGTCAATTGCTATAGGACCACTATCCTGAATTAAACCTTTTATTTTTTTTGTTAAAGGGGAAACCAACATACATCCTATTTTGCTGATGATATTGCTTGAAAAACACCCAAAAGACCAATAATCATCATAGGAAAAGATAATACCATACCCATTGTAACCCAATCTCCAAATATATAACCAAGTTGGACATCTGGTTCACGAAAAAATTCTACAAATATTCTGAAAAAAGCATAAACACATACAAAAGTACTTGATACAAGACCTGGAATCTTCAAAGCTTTTTTAAAGTAAATTAAATAATATAAAATCAAAAAAAGAACAATTCCTTCAAGAATTGCCTCGTATTACTGACTTGGATGACGGGAGACTTCTCCCCCTGATGGGAATACCATCGCCCAAGGAACAACCGAAGGCCTTCCCCACAATTCATCATTTATAAAATTAGCAAAACGCCCTAAAAATATCCCGATTGGTGCCACAGCTGCTACAACATCTGACAATGTCCAAATAGAGATTTTTTTACTATATGCCATAAATATTAAAACCAGAACAACACCAATAAATCCCCCATGAAATGACATTCCACCATTCCATATTTTTAAAGAACGTAAAGGATCGAGTATGGCAGCACTGAAATCATAAAATAATACATACCCTAAACGACCTCCTACTATTACACCACAAGCTATCCAGAATACACAATGATCCTGATATGCTCGCTCCCTATATATAGAGTTTAGACGCCTTTGCTCTGCTGTCCCCAAAAACTGATTATCAAATATCTTACGGGCATAAAGTAAGCCAAATAATAGGCCTCCCAAATAAGCTAACCCATACCATCGAACAGAAAAAGAACCTATTGCAAATAAAATTGGATCAATTTTCGGATATGGAACAATAGATAATAAATCAAGAGTTGATAACATCACCACCACATAATAAATTTAATACTAACAGGAAATTATCTCATGTTACATAATGGTCAAGATGCTTTTTGAAAAATAACCATAAAATTTAAAGATATTATACACAAAAAAAATCACAGTTTTTACTTTATTGTAATAATAATAAAGTCTATATAGGTAATTTGAGGTTTTATAAATTTAATAAAGAAAATACGATGATTTTTGATAATAACTGTATCCTCGATCAAGCTGATCGTTTTATATCGTCTGCGAATGGTGTTTTTAAAGGTGTATCTCGAGAAGTAGAAACCATTATCCAGGTTAAAGTTCAAAGCTTGATTAACAAGATGAGCCTTGTTCGTTCTGAAGAATTTGAAGCTGTAAAAAATACACTTTTAAAAGTGTGCGAGGAAAACGCTTCTCTCCGTCAACGTCTCGAGCAATTAGAGAAATACATGTCTGTTGAATCCACTGTTAAGAAAAAGAATACCAAAAATGCTGAATAGTTTTGAAGCTATTTGATTATTTCTTTTATTTTAAAGTAGATATTTTATCTCCAATAAAGCTTTAATATTTTGTTCTTTTTAAAAAGTTAATAACCATTTTTAATTTTCTCCTGTGAATTTGTTTTTCAAAAAATTTTCAGATAATAACACTGTTTTTGAGGTTATATTGAACTATATAGGTTAAGGCCATGAGGTATAATTCTATGAATGATAACCTGGGAATAATAGCATTGGTTGGTGCTGGCAAGATGGGTACAGCTATACTCTCAGGTTGGTTAGAAGGAGGAATTCCTCCATCATCAATGATGGTAATAGATCCCAAACCATCAATAGAAGCAACCGCTAAGATCAGAGAATATAATATAGCATATAAAAATATCCCACCTCAAAATATAAAAGCTGAGATTGTTTTGATAGCAGTTAAACCACATGACATAGACACCGTCATTCCTATAATAAAGTCTCTTATTGAAGAAACAACTATTGTCATTTCTATTGCAGCTGGAAAAACACTTGCTTATTTTAGAAAAAATCTTGGTGACATTGCCATAATACGTGCTATGCCTAATATAGCTGCTACAGTAAAATGTAGTGTTACTGCTGTGTTTGCTAATAAAAAAATTAATTCAAATGCACATCAGAAAGTTAATAAATTATTAAGCATTTTAGGAACAGTAGAATGGCTTCTCAAAGAAGAAGACATGGATATAGTGACAGCTTTATCCGGTAGTGGCCCAGCTTACCTGTTTTATCTTATAGAATGCATGGCTAACGCAGCTTGCAAGTTAGGACTACCTCAAAATTTATCGGTTAGGTTAGCACGTGATACAATCATAGGATCAAGCGAGCTTATACGTCAATCTACTGATGAAATCTCAACCCTACGAGAAAACGTAACATCCCCAGGCGGCACCACAGAAAAAGCTTTATCTGTTCTTTTGGGGAAAGACGGTATGCAAGCTCTCTTTGATAAAGCCTTGGCTGCTGCACAAATGAGATCCAAAGAAATTGCAAATTAAATATAATGTCTCCGCTTTCCCACTAACACAAGTAAACTATTTCAATAATTTAATGTACTTTAAGTAAATCACGAATTTCAGAAAGAAGCTGTATATCAGCAGGCACAGCTCCTGCTTCACTTTTTATTGAGACAACATTTTCCAAAATCCGTATTTTATTAACTAGTTTTACTATAAAAAATACAATTATTGCTAAAATAAAAAAATTTATAACACTGCTATATAACACTGCTAATAAAACTTCCATAAGCTAAAACTGCTCCCTGCTTACGCGCAGCCATAAGAGAAATCTCTGTAATTTCTGTACTTAAAGGAATAAAATAATCAGAAAAATCAATATTTCCACCTGTAATAACACCCGCTATTGGCATTATCATATCTTCAACAAGAGATTGAACTATCCGATTAAGTGCTGCTCCTATAATAACACCAACAGCGAGATCTATAACATTACCTCGAGCAATAAACGCCTTAAATTCATTTATCATCAAAATTTCCTCCTTTTAATTAAAGATACTACTCTCTATCTTAAGAACTGACTGTTAAGAAATCTCTTTTATTTTTTAAATATTTTCATAACTTATTAAACATATAATTACAAAATCTTAAGCTATAATTTTAATTATCCTTAATAAAATAGAGCAATAACCATGAACCAAGACATGGGAGATTCATATGGAGAACCCATATCTCTTATTAATTTTATTTATCGTATAATAGCTCTAATAATATGCTTAGTACTCTTAGCCTTTGCTATAAGTTTTTCTGGTCGCTGGTTAATATACAAAATATATTTTTCTTTTCAAAAAGATCACCCACAAATAATCACAATAACAATAGGGCCAGATTTTATCCACATACCTTATGATATCATACGCTTTCCAGATCAACGTATTGATGGCCCAGCTGAACATATTGATCTTCAGATTACCTGGCCTGAACTCAAAGCTCCTCTTACCCAAGAGATTAAAGGCATTAATAAAACCTATACAGACAATCTTATTATTTTACAACTTTCACAAAGAACAATAGCACATGATATGTCAGGCCGCATTGAACCAATTTATCGAAATTTAATAGAGGGGCTTCCTTATGCTGGGCCATATGGTCTGACTACCAACCACTTAAAACAGAAAGAAGGATACATAAATGAGGTATTATTCACAGCACCTCGTTATGGTAAACTTACATATGCTGTGCGCTGCACAATTGAACCAAAAAATTCTTTATTTGGGAAAGGAAACTGCCAAAGAGATATCCATGTTGGACGAGATTTAAACTTACTCTATCGCTTTTCCATTAAATTACTTCCAGAATGGGAAAAAATTGATGAGGCCGTAGAAGCTTTTATTAAAAAACATCTTCAATATTACAGTGAGTAATAAAAAAATATATAAATTTTTATTAAAATGTAAACGCATTAGTAACTCTATACGTATACTTTTTATTCAATAGTCGTTCTAACGTAAAGTTACCGAACATTAAATAGATCATATTTATTTAAAGAGTAAATGAGTGTCGAGATTAGTTTGTATATATCGATCTTCCTTAAAAAACTATTTTATAAATGCATTTTTAAGCTTTTTCTTTTCAGGAAGTTTTTTGTTAATTAGTTTAACATCAACATCTTTTGCAAGCCCACAATATTCTAGTATCGTTATTGATGCTAAAAATGGGAATGTTCTTTACAGTTTTGAGGGAGATAGTTTGCGATATCCAGCATCTCTAACAAAAATGATGACTCTTTATATAATTTTTGAGGCTTTAGAAGAAAAACGCTTAAATCTCAATACAAAGATTCCAGTATCTGCAAAAGCAGCCTCAGAGCCACCTTCAAAACTAGGATTAAAAGCAGGATCTACCTTTACTGTACAGGAAGGTATTCTAGCTCTCATTACACGTTCTGCTAATGACGTTGCTACAGCTTTTGGAGAATTTTTAGGAAAATCAGAAAAAAAATTCGCTAAAATAATGACAGCTAAAGCTAGAAAAATTGGAATGAAAAAAACTGTCTATAAAAATGCGAATGGACTACCTGATAAAGATCAAGTTACAACATCTCACGATCAAACACGTCTTGGAATAGTTCTTCGCAAACGATTTCCTCAGTATTATCGTTATTTCTCTACCCATAATTTCCACTATAAAAATCAAGTGATCCCCAATCATAATCATTTAATCGGACAATTACCTGGTATAGACGGAATAAAAACTGGGTATACTAAAGATTCAGGCTTTAATGTAGTATCTTCTATTGAAGCAGACGGTCGATCAATTGTTGCAGCAGTTATGGGTAAGAAGTCAAGTAAAGAACGAGATCAAAAAATGCTTGAGCTTATTACCACATATCTCCCTAAAGCATATAAAGAAGACAATAATACCTTGAGAAGCTCTAAATCTGTTGCTTCTGCAAATACAAAAAAAATGTTGACAAAACAAGAATTCATAGCACAACCAACAAACGTCCCTATCCCTAAAATGAGGAACAAAGAAAAATCAATACAAATAGCGGATTCTAAGAATTTTAAAGAAAAACTGTACGAAGCTCCTACAAATACAGAAAACGCTATTTTAGCTGATATTTCGGATATTCCAATTCCTGCATATGCACCAGAACTTTATAATAATTCAGCAGAAAAAACTATTAGTAACATCATCAATGAAAATTATGACATATCATCTTCAAAATGGATTATCCAAATTGGAATAGCTTCAAATAAAAAAGAAGCTATGGATTTACTTCAATCAGTTCAAGCCAAGGGAGGGAAAACATTGCTTTCTGCTATACCTTTTACTTCAGCTATTTCTGATGGAAAAAAAGAAATTTATCGTGCACGATTTAAAGGATTTAAAAATCAAAAATCCGCACTTAATTCTTGTAATGCGCTTAAGAAAAGAAAAATAAGCTGTTGGGTTAGCGGCAATACACAATAAAAAACTTACTGTTTACTCTCCTTTCATGATCTTTTTGTAATCTAAAAAAACCTATTTCCCCGATTTTTTATTGTGTACTGGGACTATCGTACATGGCTCTTAAACCACATATTTCAAAATATGCTGATTATAGAAAAAATAAAAAACAAAGCTTCTAAAACCATTTATCCATGTTCTTCAGGAAATGATAATATTTCTTTCTGTTATGAAACAAAAACAGAAATTAAAATTACTGACCAGAGAACTGATAAACGCTTGGTTAGCACATAGCTCACGAAGTTGGAGACTATCTCAGCCAAAGTCATACTTGCGTCTTCATGTCACCTCCCCTAATAATCATCATATTCCAGTCTATATATTCATTAAAAAATAACAGACGTTACAAATAACCGAAGTAACGAATTTGTTAATAAATCAGCTTTTAAACAGTCCAAGGGAAAATTTTTAAAAATATATATAGATTATATAAAAATACTTAATCAATTAAGTGATTAAGTAATATCAAAAAATAAAAACCACACATCCATAACTTGATGTGTGGTTTTAAGATGTGTGGTTTTAAAAAGCTTTAAAGTTACTCTTTAATAATCTTCAGTGGAATAAAATTACTTCCATTTTTAAACTCAATTTGGAATAAAGCATTCTTACGACCTTTCTTTCTCGATAAATTCAATATCTTTTCAATATCTTCTACCGAAGAAACTTTAGAGTTATTAACAGAGATAATTCTCATACCCTCCTTAATACCTTTCTCAGCAGCTTCAGAATTCTCGTCTACAGAAGTAATAGATAAACCGCCTGAAGCACTATTATCAGAAATAACTTTTATACCTAATCCTGATATTTCACGTCCTTCGCCTTTATCTTCTTCTTCTTTTGTAGACTTAATTTCCTTTTCAGGATCTGTTGGAAATGTTCCTAATTTTACAAATACAGACTTCTTCTCCTGACCTGCATGCCAAACAGTGAGTTCAACTTTTTTGCCTGGAGGTAAAGATGCAACACGCAATGCAAGATCACGTACATCCTTCACTGGAACATTTTCAATTGCAGAGATAATATCCCCTTCTTTTATCCCATACTTACCTGCCGGAGAATCTTTCTCAACACCAGCAATAAATACACCCTTTTGTTCTGCAAAACCAAGAGATTCTGCTATTTCTTTCGTTACATTTTGAATATGTACCCCAAGCCAACCACGATCAATTTTGCCTTTTTTAATGAGCACAGAAACAACTTCTTTAGCGGTAGAGGCTGGAATAGCAAATGCAATACCAAGATTAGTACCCCCTGAATTACTTACTATAGCTGTATTAACACCTATCACTTGGCCTTTTAGGTTAAAAGTAGGACCACCAGAATTACCTCGATTTACTGCTGCATCAATTTGAATATAATCATCATAAATTCCTGAACCAATATGGCGACTACGATTTGAAACAATACCTGCAGTAACTGTTCCACCAAGACCAAAAGGGTTACCAACTGCTAATACCCAATCTCCAACGCGAACATTATCATCTCCGAATTCGGCATAAACAAACTTTCGTTTATCATTCACTTTTAAGACAGCTAAATCAGTACGCGTATCTTTCCCAACAAGTTTTGCAGGAAGCTCTGTTCCATCGTTAAGGACAATAATAAAACTAGATCCATCAGCTATAACATGATTATTCGTTACAATATAACCATCTTCTGAAACGAAAAATCCTGAGCCTTGTGCAATAGGACGTAGAGGAGCGTTTTTAGATTTTTTTTCTGTTTTTTTTCTTAACCCAAAATCACGAAAAAACCTGCTCAAAGGGTGATCATCAGGTAAATCATCAAAACCATAAAAATCGAATAATTCCATTTCTTTATCTGAAACAGGGCTTAATTTTGACTGAACACGTACAGAAACAACAGAAGAGTATACAGCATCAACAACAGGCGCAAAGCTTGGAATTTGAGGTCCACTTATTACTGGTAATGCAAAAGAATCAGCTATTTTAATCGGCCAACCAGAAACTGAAACTACCATAGCCAACAAAGCTATTGATAAAAATTTAAAAAAAACTTCGAACTCATAAATTGGTTCTTTATCTTGAACATATTCATTACTCTTCTTCAACCATAAGATATAAATCTAAGAAACACCTTACTATAGAAACTTCTTTTTTTAAAGAAATTTCTGCCATGCTATAGGATTACGATTTTTTCCTTGACTCCGATTATATCAGTTTAACAATTTATAATTCATGAAAGTGACACTCTAACTTAAAAATTAAAACATCAATTCATAAAGCTAACAACACAATAAAAGATATTGCATATCTCGTATTTAACAATATAAACCTTCTTCAACCTGATATTTATTCATAAAATAATTTCTGAATTTGCATCTCCACTTTTAATAGGTTTTCTATATACCTGCTCATTAAAAAATCTAATTGGAAATTGAATCTCTAAATCATACACGGTATTTTGACATACTATATAATAATTGTAGATATAAAATATGCTCAAATTATTACACTTCTTTAAACCAAAACACATAATTTTCATAAATCTTGCATTGTTAAATATAAACTATATTTTGATTGCTGTTGCAATGTATATTTGCATCTACGAAAATTACAAAAAACTAACTTTTTATTAATTATAAATAGGTTTCAGTTATAAAATCTTAGAATAATGGAGTCCAAATACCATTACGACTACGACAAGCAGCACCATTTATATCTACCTGCGCATCAGAAAGAAATATTTTATGTATATATTGCCGACAATTCTCAGAACCAACTTGATATGGAGAAAAAGCTATGACCTGCCCTGAAATATTACGCCCTGACCAAGGTACTACTTTTCCATTAGGAGAAGATTCAAGTGCATTATACTCAGCAATCAACGCTTTTTTACGATCCCGCTCACTAACTTCAATGCCGCTACGTCCAAATATACCGCCACGCAAAGCCCGGAGATAATTATTTGATTGCTCAGAAATATTAGATTCTGGTACTCTAAAAACACAGGAAGTTATAAAAATAGAAGAAACAAAACTTAAAAAAACAAATACCAAGCTTTTTTCATAACATTAACGATTATAAAACAGATGTTATACCATAAATCTATTATGACATCTTTTTAAAAGAAGTCTATAATTTTATTAAAATCTATACTATATCTCTATCTCTTCCTGGAAGGACAACGGATGCGCAAAGACCACCAAGGTCAGAACGCGATAATTCAAAAGTTCCCTTGTATTCTAAAATTATATCGCTTACAATAGAAAGCCCAAGACCTGCTCCAGGTTTGCTCTCATCTAAACGACTTCCTCTCTTTATAGCTTCTTTCATCTGATCTTCTTTCAGTCCTTGGCCATCATCATCAATTACAACTTTTATCAAGGCTTGCTTTGAGTTATCAGAACCAGATGCTTCTTGCAAAACCAATTCTACATGAATCCTCACAAAATTTTCAGAATGCCGAGCAGCATTTTCAAGAAGATTGCCGATAACTTCTTCAAAATCCTGCTGCTCCATTGCTATAGTACAACAGGAACCAACATCAAGATGAATTTTTTTCTCAGGGTTTAAACGACCTACTACACGTACTAACCTTTGTAGCACTTCTTCAGCATCAGTACGTACAAGTATTGATTCACGTCGAGCGGCAATGCGAGCACGATTAAGATAAACCTGCACTTGAGCCTGCATAGCTTCTGCTTGATTTCGTAATAAATCAGCCTGCTGTCCATCTAATAGATTCGCTTCATTAAGCAATACAGCAATCGGTGTTTTTAATGAATGCGCAAGGTTTCCAACCTGTACACGAGCACGTTCGACTATACGTTGATTGCTTTCGATTAATGCATTAACACTATTCACCAAAGGCAAGATTTCACGTGGGAAATCTCCTTCCAAACGTTTTGCATCACCAACCCTGATATCTTCTAAGGCCGTTCGAGTTTTATCAAGCGGCTTAAGCCCATAAAGGATAGCCATCGCATTTACCAACAAACTGCCAACTCCAAAAACTCCAAGAGATAAATATAAGCTCTGAGAAAAAGCTTTGACATCTTGTTCAACTGTGTCCAGATTACCACTGACTCGAAATCGTGCAGCGCGTCCATCTATATCTAGCACAATTTCAGTTTCAGCAACCTGTATCATATTGCCAAATTCATCTTTTACAGAATAAAATCTCTCGTAATTGCTATCAAAGGGAACTTCTGAAAGTGGTACTATAGGAATAAATGACCTCCCTAAAGATGGAGATACCAAAGGATCTGTATACAGCTTCCCCAAAGGGTCAACTATCCAATACCAACCTGTTCTCGGCTGTGAAAACCGTAAATCAGAAAGCTGCGCACTCCCTGAAAGCTTACCATCAACACCAATAACAACTGAATTAATAACATTATGCAGAAGAGCACGTAATAAGTTCTGAAAGCTACGCTCAACGCTTTGTCGATATATAGCAGATATAACCACTCCTATAACAATTAAAGCAACAGCAGACCATAATGTAGTAGCCAGCAAAACACGGACTGTTAAAGATTTAATGCGCATTTCCTAAATCTTTTATACGATAGCCTAGACCACGCACAGTTTCAATTACATCAACTCCCATCTTTTTTCTTAATCGACCTATGAAAACTTCTATGGTATTAGAATCGCGATCAAAATCTTGATCATAAAGGTGATTTATAAGTTCAGTACGAGATATAACCTTTCCCATATGATGTATAAGATACGAAAGAAGACGAAACTCATGTGATGTTAACTTCAACATCTGTCCATTTACCAATACACGGGATGACTTTGTATCCAGACATACAGGACCACAAATAATTTCTGATGAAGCATGTCCAGCAGCACGCCTTATAAGCGCACGAATTCGTGCCAAGAATTCTTCCATATAGACAGGCTTTGTCATATAATCATCTGCACCAGCATCTATACCTGCCACCTTATCACTCCAGCGATCTCGAGCTGTGAGAATCATAACAGGCATAGTTTTATGAGCTGCTCTCCATTTTTCTATTATATGAACACCATCCATCATTGGTAATCCAATATCCAAGACAATAGCATCATACGGTTCATTCTCTCCTAAAAAATGTCCTTCTTCACCATCGAAAGCCTGATCAACAACATAACCAGCCCCTTTAAGGGCACCTGCCAGCTGTCTATTAAGGTTAACATCATCTTCAATGACTAAGATACGCATAGATACTATCTCTTAACTTTATTAATAGGAACTTTTATAGTTAATTTACGCGGTCTCTTGCCTATATCCTGTATAAGCATGGTAATTATACAGGTTTCTCCATAAGATTCAGCAGATAAAAGCTGCCGCCCTTTTTCAGGAAAGAGCTTTGTAACAGCAAAAAAACAATCAATGGACGTATTTTTAAAAAACAAATCCCCCGTAGGATGCGAACTCAATCCCAAAACCAAAAAAGTTATTGCCGTTACCCTCAAGGAAGACGACATTTCAAATACTTCCAGCTCTAATTTACTATTACAGTTAATGATTAAAATCAAATCATACAAAAAAAAGATGCTAATTAGTATCTTAATTTTATAAGAAAATTATATTTTCTACTTTTATTCTTCACTTATTTTTAAAAATTCGAAAAATATTACATCTTATAACAAGATACATTTTATACTTTATAATAAAAACGCAATCCTATTACTGTAATTTATTGTTTACTTTAAAAAAATATCCTTGAGTTATTGTAAGCAATCCTAATTAAAAGAATCACTGTTCAAAAAAATCTTTATTAGAATTTATTGCAAAAACAGTTTATTCTCACAAAAATAAAAATTGAAAATTTTTTTAAAAAATTTTCTTGTTGAAGTTCCCCTTCTTTTTTACCTATACTTATATATTTAATACTTTCAAACTTATTGTAAGAAGCTTGCAATATTAAAACCCTTAATTAGGAATTTATAATGAATTGAATAAAACAAGATTGTAGCTCAATAAAGCTACTTTGATGTGGTAACCTTATGTGGTGAAATTTTAATTAAAACTCCTTGTCATTCACCAAAAGCTAAGTAAGGAAGATTCATTATAATGAATATGAAAAGCTTGCCTTTCGATGATTTTCGCACACTGATGATGAATCTCCCAGGACCAAATCAGGAAATAGCTGCACATGCACAAAAAAATAATCAAAACCTGAAAAAACCTCAAGGATCATTAGGTCGCATTGAAACTATCGCTATGTGGCTTGCTGCCTGGACAGGACGACCTCCAGCAGTGAATCGTCCACTAGTAGCTATCTTTGCTGGTAACCATGGTATCTCTCGTCATGGGATTACACCATTACCTACAATAGCTACACAAAAAATGGTTAAGAATTTTTCCTCTGGAGGAGCGGCTATTAATCAAATCTGCATGGCATATGATTTAGGTCTGAAAGTTTTTGATCTTGCGCTTGATTACCCAACAGATGATATAACTGAAAATGCAGCTTTATCAGAACGTGATTGCGCTGCAACCATGGCCTTTGGAATGGAATCTGTTGCTGGACAAACAGACCTTTTATGTATTGGCGAAGTAGGTATTGGAAATACAACAATTGCTGCAGCAATTAACTATGCCCTCTATGGAGGTTCTGTTGAAGATTGGATTGGAGCTTCAAGTGAATCAAATAAAGAAATACTAAATTGTAAATTAGAAATTGTTAAAAAAGCCGTAGCATTCCACCGTAATCATCTTTCTGATCCCTTTGAATTAATGCGTCGACTTGGAGGCAGAGAAATAGCCGCAATGGCTGGTGCAATCTTAGCTGCACGAATACAAAGAATTCCTGTAATTATTGATGGCTATGCTTCTACTGCTGCAGCTTCAATTCTTAAGGCCATTAATCCTAGTGCTCTTGATCATTGCCTTTTGGGGCATTTATCAAAAGAACCTGGACATCTGCTAGCAACGACATTTCTAGGGAAAACACCACTGTTAAGTTTAGAAATGTGCCTCGGAGAAGGAACAGGAGCAGCTCTTGCCGCTGGAATAGTCAAAGCTGCTGCTGCTTGTCATTCAGGTATGTCTACTTTTTCAAAAGACGAAACTAATTACTATAAGAATTCATCAAACACAGAATTTTCAAAATCATGGGGAAACTATATATTATGAATAAATATCATTTTCATGTTATATCAGCGTTAATTCATTCACAACAAGGTTTTTTAAGACTTTTAAAGGAAAAGGCTTTTAAAGACGAAATCCTTGGATATGCTGCTGGTATCATATTCATCATTTTTAATTCTGGAACATTTAAAAATTATCTATTTTTTACAATTCTAGCATTAGCTCTTTTTGCTGTAGAAGCAATTAATACTGCTATTGAAGAAATAATAGATCATCTCTCTCCTGAGAGATCTATCGTAGGGAAAAACGCCAAGGACTTAGGATCCTTTGCATGTTTCCTAATTATCTTGGCCAATGTTCTTTATCTTGTTGGTGTTGCAGTAAAAATTTAAGAGCTATACGTAGACAATACTATTATCATGTTCAAATCTATTAATTATAGCGGCTATTAACTTTGGCAGGTTTTTCGACGGTAGCAACTGCCTGTAAGACACGAGTTGCAGGCAAAATTGCAATAACTTCTGCTCCTTCACGCAACTTCGATTTAATACGAAATTGTCCATTGTGGTGAGCCAAAATGGACTGCACAATAGGCAATCCAAGACCAGCACCTTGCTCAGCACTTTTAATAGCTATTGAGCCCTGACCAAAAGCTGACAAAACAACTGGTATTTCCTCTTCAGGTATTCCAGGACCATTATCCTTAATAGAGATATATTGTCCTTTTCCTGTCGTCCAACCTACTTTTACAAAAACAATCCCTCCAGAAGGAGTAAATTTTACTGCATTAGAAAGAAGATTGAGAATCACTTGTCTCATCCCCTTTTCATCAACCCATACAAAAGGAAGAGATTTTTCAACCTGTTGTACTATTTTAATATTTTTGCCTTTCGCACGTAGCTGCAACATAACAACACAATCACTTACAATTTCAACAAGAGATACAGCTGATTCATTTAACTCATACCGTCCTGCTTCAATACGTGAAAGATCTAATATCTCATTAATTAAATTAAGAAGATGCTGTCCAGAACGATGAATATCACCAATATATTCTTTATAAATTGGATGATTAATTGGTCCCATTGCCTCTGTTTCTATAACTTCTGAGAACCCCAAGATAGCATTAAGTGGCGTTCGAAGTTCGTGCGACATTGAAGCAAGGAATCGTGACTTTGCCAAATTTGCCTCCTCAGCACGTCGACGCGTTTCATCAGATAAAGACTTTGCAACCTCTAGTTCAGCAATTAGATAATCCTTTTCAGATTGATATGAAAGAATTTTAATATTAGACTTGTAAAGTTGATAGGTGATATATGTAAAAAATCCCAAAGCTGTTGTGAACATACCTGCCAAGCTAATATCAAGAATGTGTCTACTTACAGCTGCCTGAATACTTAAAGTAATCACTACAGGTATAAATGACAACAAAACTGCATATGGCAACATAAAATTGGACAAAGCGCTTATTGATAAAGCAATCAAAAGAGTAGCACTTTTATATAAAATAAGATCTTCAGGAGTCCAAGAACCTGGCTCAATAAGAGACAAAAACATCCAACAAAACCCAATAGCCACTTGACCAATGAGAAGTCGTATACGCCATATCCCAACTTTTTCTAGGTTAATATCATTTCGAACAATCCATTGACCTACAGATAAATTAACAGCATATACGGCTAATGTTACAAGAGACCAAATCGGTAACATAGGATTCTGTGTAAACCATGTTCCTAAATTTGCTACAAGTAAAACAAATAATGGCAGGATTGGACATACATGGAATAATGCTTCCACATGCATATTGATGACTTCTCGATCAAAATCAATCGTATGCGGACGACCTGTCCTCAATCGCTCTCTAACAGCCATTATAACACGATGAGTTGCCGTCATACGATTACTTTTTGATCAATCAATTTATTCTAATCTTATCAGTTTTAATGCTAGTGTCTAAAAATATTTACTTAGCGTGATATCTTTAAAAATTACCTTACAAACAATATATTTAAAATAAACTTAAGGCTAAAAATTGTTTTCATCAATAAAATCATCATTTATATATGATGTTAGTATAAAAAGATTAAGTTTTAGATAGATTTTTTATAGAAGAGCTCAAAAAATTAAGATCCCTGTCATTATT